>CAZYDZ010000061.1:0-6640 GCA_964646535.1 uncultured Opitutaceae bacterium | reverse complement strand
CCATCATTCCAAGTGTAAGCCAACAGGTTATTTTCCACCTGCAACCGATGGCGTATGTCGTATGGATTGCATGGATGGCGGGGGCGTGCCTCATCGGGCGTATGTCTGTAGTGTTTTTACAACCTGCGGGAACTCCTTTATCTCCCTGTTGCAATGAAACAAGAAAAGTATTGCTATGGGGAACCTTGATTTTGATATCCCTATTAATAGCGTGCGGTTTGGTGCGCTGGTTAATCTGGACAGGCTGGCTGAACAGTGTCGAAGAACCGCCGATATTGGAAGTGGGTATGGTGGCAGAGTCTGAGTCGGCCGAGTTTTCGCAATTGTTTTATGATACGGGGAGAGGGTTTAATGAGGGGCAGACTGAAATTATTTCTCTGATGAATGAGAAGACGGGAGACCACAGGTCTGTATTTTTCTTTCAACTTCCCGTTGGGGCGATTCATTCCTTGCGCTGGGATCCGATCAATGCTGCGGGAGACATACAGATAAGTAGTGTTTACCTGCAATGGAGGGATTGGCGGGTGGCATTGTCATTGAATCGGTTATTTCCGCAACAAGACCTCGATTTTGTGATGTATTCTGAGTGTGGTGTACACGGTATCACGCCAGAAGGAGGGAGCGATCCCTCCTTGTTGATCCGTGAATACCTGGTGTTTCCCGTGCCGGGAAAGGGCTGTTTGTTGCTCTCATTGCGGGTGACAGCCTGTTTGTCGATCATCGGGGTGTGGTTGGTATTGCTTTGGGTATGGGATGGACCGCGCCGCAATCTATTGTTGCGCCAAGCATAGTACTATTTATGTCACGGATACTTCATTCTCCATGGTTGCGCGCCCTTCTGCTGTTGGTGGTGGCACCGCTGCTGTTATTGGTGATCCGTCAGGCATTGGGGCACAGTTGGCAGACACAGGGAATACACAAGGCGGTGGACCCATTTATCTATACGTCTTATATTCACGATTATCAGGGATTGATTGAAGACTTTGGCCATACATACTATGGCAACCGCGTCGCGCACATCCTTCCATCTCAATGGATGGAGAGTCTGATTGGTGGTTGGACGGGCTATCAGGCGTATCGGGTAGTGTTGTGGATGCTGGCTTACTGGAGCGGGTGGTTGCTGGCGCGTCAGTTTCGCCTGAGTGATTTTTGGTGTATGATTTCGGCGGGAGTCATGATTTCGCATCCGTGGTTTACCGCCAGTGTCTTTTGGGACCATTATGACTCTACAGCGGTCGTATTGCTGTTATGGATGATGACGGGGTTGGTCTATGCCTTACAGAGAGCGGGAAGAGGACAACGGACTTACTGTATTTATTTTTTAACGGGATTGGTCTACTTATTGGTGGCAAATAGTAACAGCTTTCTCGGCGGTGTGGGAGGCATTGCCTGGCTGGTTTCCTTTCTGCTTCTGTTTCTGGTGTTCCGTTTCCGCAAGGCGGCCCTGGCCATGGCTAGCGCCATTATGGGTTTTATTGTTGGTTATGCTCTTCTGGTATGGGTGGTTAACGGGCTGTTATTGGCGGATGAAAGCCCGATGCACTATGACTTGTTCAGCATTGGCATGTCTCTGAATATTTTGGGAGGAGGCGGTGTACAATGGTTCCAGTCGATCACGGACTACCTATACACTAATCATGGTTGGCATATATTGTTACCGTTGGTATTGTTGCTGATACTGTTGGTCGTGTCGATACGAAGGCAGTTTTGGAGGGGCGCACCGTATGCGTTGCAGGATACCATGCTGTCTTGGTTTGTGGTACTGGTTCTGGCAGGAACCGTGATACTCTATTGTTGGCTCAATCTGGTCGTGAAAGCGGCGGTTATTACACTTAACTATTATTTTATCTATATCCTGCCTGCTTCATGGATGGCTGCATTGCTGTTGCTCAGGGAGTCACAAAACACCGTTGGGAACTCCTCGTATGAATCTGGCAAGAAAAAGGAGGGGATCGTGATTGCTGCTGTCATTTGTATTCTGTTGCCAGCATGGACTGCATTGACGGATTATCGGATTCTCATCCTGATCTATCTGCTTCTGGTAGTGAGTGCATGGGGCTGGTGCTATTGGTACGGAGGGCTATCCCGTAGTAATAGATCTGGTGCGCTGCCAATGTTGGGAGCATTGTTGTGTTTACTGTCTGCTCTTTTGTTCAACAGTATGGAATATCGGGCAGTGACCCGTGAGTACCATCCTTATGTTCGTGATGTATGGGAAGCCAGCCGCTTTATCGGGAAAGAAGTCAGGCAGAATAAAATTCCAGGGGCACGATTTGCTTTCTGGTACGATAATCGGGAAAAGGCCTGGTACGCGATCAACTCCTATTACCTGTGGGGATATTCCCGCCTGCAGGCGATGGATGATTCGGGGGCTGGCATGCCGGTATTTACAGAGAGGGAGCGCACTCGTATTGAGGACTATGAACAGTTGATCCTGTTGGGATACAGCATGGCGGAAATCGAAGCGGGATTGCAGGTGTTACAACGAGAGGGGTGGCAATGGCAGACGCTGGCAAGCGGCTTTTACCCCGGACAGGAAAAACAGTATCATTACTGCCTGATCCGCATTAGTCGATGACAGGTGGAAGGAATCAGGAGTTGGTTTCATTTTCCTTGCGTGAATACAGGTAAATCCAAAGAGTCACCTTTTGTAATCATGCAGTGGAACACATCGAGTCTGGACTCCGATCTTTCGGTCAAGAGTCTGATGCCATGGAAGGTTGTCGGAAGCCTGTGGCAGTATCGTAATCTGGTGCGGCAACTGGTATCCCGAGAGATCGAAGAGCGTTACCGGGGATCCGTTCTGGGGATCTTTTGGTCATTTCTAAACCCACTGATGATGTTGGCAGTCTATACTGCCGTATTTGGTTATATCTTTCAGGGGCGGTTTACGGCAGGAGAGATCGAGGAATCCCGTGTGGAGTTTGCCCTCGCCCTGTTTTGCGGGTTGAACCTGTTTCACTTCATGGCGGAAAACATCAGTCGAGCTCCGAGTATTATTCTCGGACAACCGAATTATGTGAAAAAAGTGGTATTTCCGTTGCAGATTCTACCTCTGACCACCCTGTTCGGGGCAGTGTTTCACCTGGTGATTGCGAATATCCCGTTGTTGTTGGGGTTGTTGATATTCAAGCACAGTATCCCTTGGACCAGTGTGTTTGTGATCCTTTATTTCATCCCGCTGGCCCTGATGACACTGGGGATTTCATGGTTTCTTTCCAGCGTGGGAGTATTTTTTCGCGATGTGCGGGTATTGGTCGGGCCTCTGGTTCTGGTGTTAATGTATGCCAGCGCGATCTTTTATCCATTCGACAGTGTGCCTGAAGAGTATCGCTGGGCTGTCTGGTGGAATCCGTTGGCGCAGATCATTCAGGAAAGCCGCAATGCGATGATTTTTGGCAATATCCCCGACTTTGGTATCTGGGCGGTCATTACAGCGATTTCGCTGGTGGTGGCGGTATTAGGATACTGGTTTTTCATGAAGACCAAAAAGTGGTTTGCGGATGTGATGTAAGGAATCAAGATGTCTTTGCCTGTAATCCAAATTGAAAATTTAAGCAAATGCTACACCATGTGGAAAAGTCCGCGCGCGCGTTTGCAGCATCCAATCATGAATGTGATCGGGCACATGTTCCCATTCAGCAAGTTTGGACTGGAAAACCCCCGCACCAAAGCAAAGCGCCTGTACCAGGATTTCTGGGCGCTGAATGACGTTTCCTTTCATGTAGAGAAAGGAGAGTGTGTAGGAGTTGTCGGGAGGAATGGGTCAGGTAAAAGTACGCTGTTGCAGATATTGGCGGGAACCTTGCAGCCTACCAGTGGCAGGGTGGCGGTTCGCGGACGGGTGGCGGCGTTACTGGAATTGGGCAGCGGTTTTAATCCCGAATTCACGGGACGGGAAAATGTCTATCTCAATGCCGCCGTGCTGGGGTTAAGCCGTGAACAAACGGAAGCGCGTTTGGACGAAATCATTGCGTTTGCGGATATCAGCGGATTTATCGATCAGCCGCTCAAGACTTATTCGAGCGGGATGATGATGCGGCTGGCGTTTGCGGTAAATACCTGCGTCGATCCTGATATTTTGATTGTCGATGAGGCACTGGCTGTGGGCGATGCCCCATTTCAGGCAAAATGCTTTAAGCGCCTGCGCTCTCTGGTGGACAAGGGGATCAGTATCCTGTTGGTCAGTCATGACATCTATACGATTAAGAGTATATGCAGTCGCGCGCTCTGGGTCAAAGATGGCAGGTTGCACCAGGTGGGGAGCGCATTGACGGTCGGCAAGGCGTATGAGAAGTATTGTTTTCGTGAGCAGGGAGTGCAGGGGATTGATTCGGAAGTTGAATCCTCTGTGGCGGCGCAAGGGGAATCACAGCAGCAGGAGCAGGAGGAGTGGAACGAGCCTGTTGTCGCAGTCATCCGGGAGGGAGCAGAGCCCGTTGATTATGATCCTGAGAATCTGTTGGATCGCTATAATTTGTTGAATGATGCCAAAAACAGTACCCGCGAAGGCAATGGTCGGGTGGTATTGGACTCGCTGGTGCTGGTGAATGAAGAGGGGATTCCCACTCGGAATTTACAGTACAATGAACAAGTCACCCTGCATTACAGGATACTGGCAAAAGGAGCGGTGGATTCCGATATTATCGTAGGTATGCGAATCCGTGACGTACGAGGTCATTTTGTGCTTTCCCTGAATGACCTGGAAACCATTCACCATTTGAAACTGAAGGCTGGGGAGTTTGCCTGTTTCAGTGTAACATTTCGTTTGCCCTTGACCCATTCCAACTACTCCGTGAGGACGGGAGTATTTGGGTTTCAGAACGGCGAGGCGCTGGAAAATGGCAAATACGATTACGGACGGGCCGTGATCTGGGACATGTGGGATGAGGCCTTGCATTTCAAGATGAACGAAGGCAAACAGATTCCCCTGCCTGGCCCCGTGCACATGCACGCGCCGATCATCTGGAAATCAAACTCCATCGCGGATTGATTACGGGCGGGTTTCAGGCAATTGTAAATCGGTGGCGAGCAGGGTTTGGCCCCATTGGTGTTCGATCATGTTAACCACGACATTGTGCGCCCATTCCCCAGGCAGTGTTTCCCTGGTTTCAAAAGCGAGAGAACAATCACGAATCAGGAACACCTGGAATCCCGCTTTTTTCATATTGATCATACCGACATCCCGATTCAGGATGCACCAATTGGAAGCATATCCAGTATAGAACAGATAGCGAATGCCTGAATCCGTCAATTTTTTGGACAATGCTTCGCAGGTTTCCAGTCCCTCTGAATGCAAATCCCATTCTCCAGGCAATGTCTGTGCTAATTCATGCTGTTGTTGACCGTGCCAGGCGTGCAGGATTGTGGCACGGCTGGCACGCAAACGGTTTAACAGCGGGGCGAGATGATGTTGCACGTTCTGTTCGCCTCGGGTCCTCCAGCCATCATTGGGATGTCGTGCCCAGACATCCATCAGCAGGAATGCACATTCGGGCAACGGAAGTTCTGTTTGGGTTTCGATCCAGCGGGAATCATTTTCATCCGTGTAACGATCCAGCTCGTTGGCCGCTTCGAAATGTCTGGATATGAAGGAAATCATCTTTCTATGTTAAATGCTGTTTTCAATCAAAGGCAACGTCACACACTGCGGTTTTGCACGGGGAAGTCCATTTATTTATATGGCGAACCGATTTATGTGGTGGGAGACAGTCATGTCTTCTTTTTTTCAGGAATGGATGCCCCACAGCGGCTCCCATTGAGCAATCCCTACGGGACGCTCAACACCGCAGACAGCCTGCTGCCGATATTTCACATCTGTCATGTTGGCCCAGGTTTGGCTTACAGTCTGGACCGTCTTGGTAGCTCCAATCAAGCCGTGGAAAAGATTCGTTTCCTGCTGGATAGCGGGTATATTCCTGCTGGCAGCGCCCTGTTGCTCTGTTTTGGGGAAATCGATTGTCGGGTTCATCTGGTGGATGAAAAGTGGAGGGACGAAGGGGATTTACCACTGGATCGTACGATTGAAGCCTATGCGGGACTGGTCAAACGTCTGAAACAGAAAGGCCACAGGGTGTTTTGCTGGGCGCCGGTTGCTTCCCAGCGTGATGATGCGCTGCCTAATTCGGAGTTCCCCAGAGCGGGAAGCGAAGCGGAACGGAACCGGATTACCCGACGTTTCGGTCAAAAATTGCGCGAAGCCACCACAGGCAACGCAACCGTACTCTCCATCTTTGAGCAACTGGTGACTGAGGACGACCGTACCCGCGATGGCGTCCTATACGATGGTTGCCACCTGTCAATGAACGCCCTCCCCTTGATGGGAAGAGAATTCATGGAGAAGGGAGCTTTTCGTATCAAACCTTTTACCCTGTTGGGTCCTTCATCCTGAAAAGACGGGTATCCGCTGGTTTGCCTTGTAGAGCAGCTTATGCAGCGCCCAGGCCATACAACCGTTCGGATCGCGGTAAAACCGCTCCTGTACTAACCTGTTAAAAACAGCGGTGTTGGTCTTAAATCGTCGGTATTCGCGGTTGTCCGCTTTTCTGGGATATTGTACATAATGAGTTGCAAAGGAGGGGATGCTTTTTTTTAATTCCCCCTTATGTCCAAATACAAAGTCCTTGTTGCTGACAAGATT
>CAZYDZ010000060.1:4315-11827 GCA_964646535.1 uncultured Opitutaceae bacterium | reverse complement strand
CCTTCGCCGATACGTTTGTGATCCTGACTGCTGGGGAGAATAAAATAATCGTCGTCAGAAATCAGGATATGGACGGAAACCTCTTCTCCTTCCAGAAATTCTTCCACGAGAAACTGGTCTCCGCTGTCCCCAAATACGCGTTCCTCGCCGATCAGACGAAGGGCTCTTTCCGCGTCAATACGGTCATTGGCAATAATGACTCCCTTGCCCCCTGCGAGTCCATCCGCCTTGATGACTACGGGAAAAGCCAGGGTTTCCAGATATTCAACGGCCTTTTCAACATCGTCGAACGCGCTGGACCTGGCGGTCGGGATTTGATGACGAAACAGAAATTCCTTGGTGTACACTTTGCTGCCTTCGAGTTTGGCGCCCGCTGCGCCTGGACCGAATACGGGGATTCCCCGTTTTCTCAGTGAGTCGGCGATACCCAGGCAGAGAGGAAGTTCGGGGCCGACTACCACCAGATCCACTTTTTCCGCTTCCGCAAGGCTTACCAGACTGAGCAGATCGTGTAGGGGAATATCGAAGGTCCGGGCATTGTTTTGAATGCCTCCATTACCAGGCGCGGCAATTACCTCGTTGCACAGGGTAGATTGTTGAAAAGCCTTAATGAGAGCATGCTCTCTGCCACCACTTCCAATAACAAGGATACGCAAGGGAGAATGAGTTACCATGACCTCCATGAAATCGAAAAGTGAACCTTTTTTGCAAGCAACATTTGGCGAAAAAGTGTGAAAAGTGCGATGCGATAAACAGATATTGTCGTTGCCTGCCCGAACGCTTGTACCATTAATTGGAGCCCTACGATTATATGTCTTTGGGGAAACTCCATTTTATCGGTATTTGTGGGACGGCAATGGGCAATACCGCGTTGATGATGCGGGCAAAAGGGTGGAACATCAGTGGCTCCGATACCCAGGTCTATCCGCCTATGTCTGATGTGTTGCGCGCTGGCGGAGTACACATAGAGGAAGGTTATGCCGAGCGTCATCTGATTGATCATGCTCCCGATCTGGTGGTGGTAGGCAACGCCGTGGGCAGGGGAAATCCTGAAGTGGAGTACTTGTTGGAGCATCCTGAGATACACCGCATTTCCCTGCCTGCGTTACTGGGGCAATTTCTGTTGCGCGAGCGGCGCACTCTGGTGGTGGCGGGAACGCACGGGAAAACCACAACAACCTCCTTGGCGGCATGGTGGCTGCGCGAAGCGGGAGAAGAGCCCGGATATTTGATCGGCGGGATTCCGCAGGACTTGCCTGAAGGTTGGCAGGTTGGCAGGGAACAGGGGCCTTTTGTCATCGAGGGAGATGAGTATGACAGTGCGTTTTTTGACAAGCGCAGCAAGTTTGTCCATTATTGTCCGCGCGGCATCATTCTGAATAACCTGGAGTTTGATCATGCGGACATTTTTCGTGATCTCACAGACATACAGCGCAGTGTACAACATCTGCTGCGCATTCTTCCCAAGAGTGGGTTTGTGGTGACCAACGGGGATGATGAAAATCTGGAGAGCTTATTTCCCATTTCCTGGGGAGAGGTGATTCGGGTGGGGATGGGAGAACACAATCATTTGCGCATCACGGATTTTTCCGAAGATCAGGATGGGGTGAGATTCCGTTACGCATACGATGGAGTGGAAAGCCCTGTGATTCAGTGGCGGCTGCCAGGTATTTACAATGTGCGCAACTTGTTGATGTCCTGGGCGGGAGCGCGTCTGTTGACAGGGAAGAGTCCGGCTTACGATGCATTGTTGCAAAGAGCGGGGCTTTTTCGGGGGGTTAAAAGGCGACAGGATGTATTGGGAAGTAAAGACAATTGGTTGTTTTTGGAGGATTTTGGTCATCATCCCACCGCTGTCCGCATGGCTTTGGAATCATTCCGCAACCGCTATCCTCAGCGCCGTCTGTACGCAATGTTTGAGCCGAGGAGCAACACCATGCGCACGTCGATACTGCAGGATGCGTTGGTGGACGCGCTGTCGGTGTCGGACTACGCAGGCATTGCTCCGGTTCACCGCGCCACACTGTTGACAGAGGAAACTCGGTTGAATACGCGGGCAGTAGCGGGTCGCTTATGTGATCGTGGGGTTACTGCCAACGCGTTTGATGACTATGTGGAACTGGAACGCGCGCTGGCAGACCTCGTGAAGCATGAAACCAAACCTGCGGTCATGGTTTTTTTCACCAATGGATCGTTTGAGGGAGTGCCGCGCCGAATTGCAGCAAGCTGAAGTATTGCCGTTAGAGGGATTGCAACAGAATTTTCGAATTCCGTTGTGAGGCGTTGTACTGCTGTTTGCGTTCAGCAGAAAGCTGCTCACTGGTGATCAGATCAAAGCCGTTGTTGAGAAAGAATGTCGGGTTCTGTGTGGACAGGGCGAGCAATTGGCTGGCGCCGAGTTCCTTTGCCCTTATGCGGGCGAATTCCACCAGTTTTTTGCCTACCCCTTTCTTTTGATAGAGAGGACTGACGTATAGGGAAGCCAATTCCAGCCATTCAGGTTTGCCTGTAACGGGCAACAGGCAGGCACAGCCAATCAAGCTTTCATCGATTTCGAAAATGAAATATCCGTCTATGCTTTTCTCAATGGTTTGATAAGATCGGAATACCAGTTCCTGGCGATTGGATGCGTTCTTTAGAAAGTGGTATAGTGAGCGCACATCCCGTTTCTGTGCCATGCGGATTTGCTGGTAATCGTTACCGTGAATCATGGTTCCGATTCCGTCACTGGAGAATATCTCGGTGAGCAGTCCGTCGAACACGCGCCCATCAAGAATGTGAACCCGCGGAGTACCGCCGTCGATGGCGCGAATTGCCTGATACACCTTGGAGCGCACGTTTTCATCAATTGCTTCAGGATTCTGCTGGATGAGGGAGCGGACTTTGTTGACGGGGATATTAATCTGAGGTTGTCCGTCGATCTGAAGATTCGGATGAGGCGTCAGAAAAATCAATTTGTTCGCCTGGAGGGAACGCGCGACCTCCACGGCCAGAAAATCCGAGTTCAGTCTCAATGGATGACCATAGCGGTCAAATGCGATGGGCTGAATGATCGGCACCGCTCCCTGTTCCAGAATTTGAGTCAACAGCAATGAGTCGATTCGCTCGACCTTGCCAGAGTAGAGATGATCCTGGCCGTTCAGTATTCCCACGGGGACGGCCTTGATTGCATTGCTGATAACAGCTTGTAGCCCGACACCTGTTAGTCCGCCAAGCAGGGTGAAGCCTACCTGGCCCACTACTTTGGAGGCCGCATCCAGAGTGGTACTGTCAGTAATGCTTTGTCCGTAGGCGTCTGTAATTTGTATGCCCTTATCCTTGGCATAGCTTTTGAGCTGCATGCCAATCCCGTGAATCAGGACAATCCTGATGTTCAGGCTGCGTAGCACCGCAATGTCGAGCAATAGATTGGGGAAGTTTTCATCCGCAATAATGCTGCCGTCCAGTGATACGACAAAGGTTTGATTGCGAAACATGGGTACGTAACGCAGGATACCTCTCAGGTCTGTTGGACGAAACTGGGATTCAGAGGTCACGGGTATTGAAAATTCAGGAGTTGTTTTTTTCGAACAGGCGCTGGTTGGCCGTATCCAGCCGTTTGGCAAGAGTCAGGATCAGTTTGATGGCAATAGTCGGGTGGGAGACGACCAGTTGTTCGATTCCCATGGTGACAAGAGCCAGTTCGGTATCCTCAATCGCGGTAATGGTTGTAGAGCGCGGTTGCTTGAGCAATTGGCTCATTTCCCCGAAAATAGTCCCTGGTGTATTAATGGTTTCAAGCAGGCAGTCCTGTTTGCGTACTTCGACAGAACCAGAAACGAGCATGTAAAAACCGTTGCTTGGGTCTCCCTCGCGAATAATGACCTCGCCCTTGCTGACCTGAATCACCTGGCTCATATCAATGCATGCTGAACGCCGCTTCGGACAATGGCAATGCTAACCTGCCAGACTCTTTTCGGAAATGCGAATCTGTCGATTTCGCAGGAAAAAATTCAGGAATCAGAGGGGGATGGCAGTAAAATACGGATACCTGCGATTTCGGATGCGAATACGCCAACAGTATCTTTTTCGGCCACCAGATCGAGGTAGCGATTGACGGATGCAATGTCGCCGCGGGACCATGCGTGGATTGCGAGGTGCCAGAAGGCCTGTGAGGCCAGGGCAGGGTAGCTGTTCGGGCTTTCGCCAATGGCTTGCAGCGCCTTGATGGCATTTTCCTGGTGTTCAGGCAATTGCAGTTGGCTGACTGCTGCGCCCAGACGTGCCTGGTTGCCAGTCAGATCAGGCAGGATATTTGCAGCCTTGCTCAGGTATTCAGCGGCAGTGGCGTAGTCCCCTCTCAAATAGGCCAGGTCTCCTTGTTCCTTCCATACTACGCCAGACAGAGTGTGGTTGGGGTGTCTGGCTGCGAATTCCTTTTGTAGTTGCACTGTGGTGGCTGCCTGGAATTCCTCCTGAATCGCTACTTCGGTTGCCGCTTTTTGCCACTGCAAGATGAAGTAGCCGACGATGGCAACCATTACGAGCACCAGAAGAAGAAGGAACAGGCGCGAATACCGCTGCCAGATGAGATAGACGCGGTCTTCGAGAGTGGTAACAGACTGTTGATCCGTGGAAATGTCGACCAGATTACGGTCATCACTGCGGATAGTGGATGTGTGTGCGTGTTTGGCCATAAAAAGCGCAAAGCGTATCAGATTGTCGCTGTCACTCAAGGAGAAATGAAGATCGTGTATTTTCCCCGCAGACCACCTCGTGTGATGGTACTGGTACAGTTTGAGTTGGAGGGCTCTTCATTTCAGATCAAAATGTACCATTACCCGTGTGATTGAAAGGTTGCCAGAACGGGAGAATTTACTATAGATTGGCATCTTTTCACAGAATCAGAGTCATGGCTGAAGCAACCAAACCGAAAGTATTGATCTATGATACCACTTTGCGTGATGGCACACAGGGTGAAGGGATTTCGTTTACCGTATCGGCCAAGATTCGTTTGGCGGAAAAACTGGATGCTTTCGGAATAGACTATATTGAAGGCGGGTGGCCTGGGTCTAATCCACGTGATATGGCTTTTTTCGAGGCCTTGCGCGGTGTTAAAATGAAACATGCGAAGGTTGCCGCGTTTGGATCCACCCGACGCTCGGGAGTAGCGGTTGAAAAGGACTCCCAGTTGCAGTTGTTGCTGGATGCCGAAACCCCTGTTGTTACGATTTTTGGGAAAACCTGGCTGCTGCATGTACTGGAGGTGCTCCGTACCACAGAGCAGGAAAATCTCAATATGATTGAGGAATCCGTGCGTTACCTGCGTTCCAACGGGCGCGAGGTGATCTATGATGCCGAACACTTTTTTGACGGTTATTACGACAGTCCGGATTACGCGTTGGCCACCCTGGATGCTGCAGTTCGCGGGGGAGCGGAATGTATCACCCTGTGTGATACGAACGGTGGCCGCATGGTGGAGGAGATTCAACAGGCGGTGGCAACCGTGGTGAAAAGATTTCCCTCCGTCCGTGTCGGGATGCACTGTCACAATGATTGTGGCCTCGGTGTCGCGGTCTCACTGGCGGGAGTGCGCGCAGGGGCATCCCTGGTGCAGGGGACGATGAATGGTTATGGCGAGCGCAATGGCAATGCCAACCTGACCAGCATCATTCCCAATCTGGCTTTGAAGATGGGATACGCTCTTTCCTGCGAGACCAATATGCGCCAGTTGCGGGATTTGAGCCTGTTTACTGACGAGCTTGCCAATCTGCGTTCAGATCCCAAGGCGGCCTTCGTGGGCACCTCTGCGTTTGCCCATAAAGGGGGAGTCCATGCCAACGCAGCCGCGAAAGTGGCGCGCAGCTATGAACACATTGACCCGACACTGGTGGGCAATCGCCAGCGCGTGTTGATTTCCGATATGTCGGGTCGCAGCAGCCTGATTATGAAGGCGCGCGAACTCGGGGTGGACATTGATGAGAAGTCGGAAAACATGAAAGGTTTTCTGCAGGAGCTGAAGGAGCTTGAATTCAAAGGTTACGAATACGAGGCGGCGGACGCCTCATTTCGCCTGTTGCTTGCCCGCTGGTTGGACAAACATCGTAGTTTCTTTGATCTGATCGGGTATCGGGTCATGATCTCGTGTCGCAATGGAGTGGAGCACCCGATGTCAGAGGCAACCGTGAAAATTCAGGTAGGAGATCGGGTGGAGCATGTGGTTGCTGAAAGTCATGGACCCGTTGGCGCGTTGGATATTGCACTGCGGCAGGCTCTGTGCAAGGCGTATCCTGAAATCGAGAAGATTCGCCTGAGCGATTTCAAGGTGCGCATTCTCGAATCCAAAGAGGGAACCGCTGCCCGCATCCGCGTATTGATTGAATCAACCGATGGAGAACAGATATGGGGGACCGTCGGCGTCAGCGACAATTTGGTGGTCGCCAGTTGGCAGGCGCTCAAGGATTCCCTGGAGTACGGGTTGCTGTTGCACGAAGAGCGCTTGTTGGCGGGCAAGAAATCTTTGTAAGGGCGGTTTTATGGCTACCGTGAATACAGTCAGGCAACCTGGACCTGCGCAGTATGATTTACACATGCACACGTTTTGGAGCTATGATGCAACGAACGAAATCAGACCCTATTTCGAAAGGGCTCGTGAGCTTAAAATGCGTTGTATCGCGATAACAGAGCATCATAACATCGACTCGGCTGCAGAAATCAGTGAAATTGCCAGGGATTTTTCGGACATTCGCTGGATTCCATCAGCGGAGCTAACCGTCAGCACCTCCTCTTATCCTACTGATTTGCTCTGCTATAATCTGCCGTTGAAACCGACAGGTGCCTTTGCTGAAGTTCTGGAAGAATACAACATTTGGCAGCAAGAAGCCGGTGAGGCTATTTCCAGAAGTCTGCAAAAGATCGGTATCCCTTTTGATACGGAACAACGCAGGAAAGTACAGTTGGGCTATCGTCCGGAACGTGTTGTCGTACGTCAGGGAGCTACACACATGCCAGGGCGCACATTCGCTAAAATCCTGCTAAAACTGGGCTATCTTCAAAGCGAGGAGGAGTTTGAAATCATTAACAAAAAGCGTGCGCCTTATGTATCCAGCCCACCATACCCGGATGTGAATCGGGTCGTATCCGCGGTTAAGGAGGCGGGTGGGGTTGTCGTAATCGCCCACCCCAAAGCATATTTCCATACGGATGATATCAAGCGAATGGATTACGTTCGGGATGAATGTCAGCTCGATGGTGTCGAATGTGCCCACCCATACGTACCGGCTGAACTCACCACATTCTATCGAGACTATTGTGTTCGTAACGGACTTCTTTCCACAGGAGGCTCTGATTGCCATTTCGCCAGTCATTTGGCGGCACCGAAAGATAACTGGACAAACCCACAGGAAAAGTGCTTTGCAAACCATATTGGGCAGCCCGAGTGGCTCGACGAGCTACTTGAAAGAATCGATGGTTGAGTACGGGTGAACAGAGGATCATGCGAAGCCGCGGAGAATTTGTAGGAGGGGCTTTATG
>CAZYDZ010000060.1:0-4305 GCA_964646535.1 uncultured Opitutaceae bacterium | reverse complement strand
ATAGGAGATAGGTCGGATATTTTTCGCTTAACAAAAACAGGCGTGTCTCGCGAGCGTCTTTTCAGGCGTCCACTTCGTCCATATAGTCCACCCTGTCCATTCTCTTTCCCCCCACTGCAGGGTCGCGATAGTGTCTTCAAACGAAAAAGGCCTCCCGAATGGGAGGCCTTTTTGAAAACCGAATTGGATTCGGTTGCGAATTATTTCTTCTTATCGTTGAGAGCCGCCTGAGCTGCCGCGAGGCGCGCCACAGGAATCCGGTTCGGAGAACAACTGACGTAGTTGAGTCCGGCTTTGTGGAAGAAGTGAATGGAAGCAGGATCACCGCCGTGTTCACCGCAAACGCCGAGTTTCAGGCCCTTGCGGGTGGACCGTCCTTTTTGTGCGGCGATCTCTACCAGCGCACCGACGCCATCCTGATCGACCGAAGCGAACGGATTCTGCGGGCAGATATCCAGGCCTGCGTAAACAGGCAGGAAGCTACCGGAGTCGTCGCGGGACATTCCCAGAGTGGTCTGAGTCAGGTCATTGGTTCCGAAGCTGAAGAAGTCTGCTGATTCAGCAATCTTGTCCGCAGTCAGAGCCCCGCGTGGTACTTCAATCATGGTTCCGACCAGGTAAGGGATCTTCACCTTCTTGGCTTCCATGACTTCCTTGGCCACGCGGTGTACGATTTCCACCTGATTATCCAGCTCACCCTTGAAGCCGACCAGCGGAATCATAATTTCAGGAGAGACCTTGATAGGCTTCTTCTGAGTCAGAGCCTGAGCGGCAGCTTCGAATACGGCGCGCACCTGCATCTCGGTGATTTCCGGATAGGTGATTGCCAGACGACAGCCGCGGTGTCCGAGCATAGGATTCTGTTCGTGCAGGGCCTTGACGCGTTCCACGATTCTTTCGTGAGGAACATTCAGCTTGTTGGCCAGCAGGCGATTGGTGCTGTCGTCGTGCGGCAGGAACTCGTGCAGAGGCGGATCCAGCAGGCGAACGGTAACAGGCAGGCCATCCATTTCCTTGAACAATCCAAAGAAATCCTTGCGCTGCAGCGGCAACAGCTTCTTCAACGCAATCAGGCGATCCCCTTTGCTTTCAGCCAGAATCATTTCGCGCATGGCATCAATGCGGTCGCCTTCAAAGAACATGTGTTCTGTACGGCAAAGACCAATACCTTCAGCGCCGAGGCGAATTGCGGCGGCGGCCTGTTCCGGGCTATCCGAATTGGTGCGAATTCCCAGGCGCCGCACTTTGTCCGCCCAGCCCATCACCTGTTCAAAGAGTTGGTAGGTGTAGGACTTGTTGGCCTTCAACTTACCAGACAACACCTGGTTCACTTCCGAGGGAGCGGTAGGCACGAAGCCTGCGAAAACTTCACCCGTGGTTCCATCGATGGAGATGCTGTCGCCTGCGCGCAGCACACCCTTGGAGGTGGTGAGAGTCTTCCTCTCGTAGTCAATCTGTACTTCGGCGGCGCCGCAGACACAAACCTTACCCATTTGACGGGCGACCAATGCCGCGTGGGAGCTGACGCCACCACGGGAAGTCAGGATACCGTCAGATGCGATCATGCCGCGCAAATCCTCGGGAGAAGTTTCCACTCGGCAGAGAACGACGCGCTCACCCTTGGCGGAATGGCGCTCTGCTTCATCCGCGCTGAATACCACGCGACCTGACGCGGCTCCAGGGCCTGCAGGCAGACCAGAAGCGATCTTCTGTGTCTTTTTGCGGCCTTGTTCATCGAAGATTGGAACCAGCAGGCTGGCGATCGATTCGGCAGGAATACGTCCGAGCGCAGTCTTCCAGTCGATCAGCTTTTCCTTGACCATCTCGCAGGCGATGCGCACTGCTGCCAGCCCCGTGCGCTTCCCATTGCGGGTTTGCAGCATATAGAGCTTGCCTTCCTCGATGGTGAATTCGAAGTCCTGCATATCCTTGAAATGCTTTTCGAGCAGGGCACGCACTTTTTCCAGTTGATCGTAGGAAACGGGCATTTCCTTGTTCAACAGGGCAATTGCATTGGGAGTACGGGTTCCTGCGACCACGTCTTCACCCTGCGCGTTGATCAGATATTCGCCGTAGAATATTTTTTCACCGTTGGCAGGGTCACGGGTGAAGGCAACTCCTGTAGCGGAAGTGTCGCCCATATTGCCGAATACCATCAACTGCACGTTGACTGCGGTGCCCCATTCATGAGGAATACCGTACTTGCGGCGGTAAATGTTGGCGCGTTCGTTGTTCCAGGATCCAAACACGGCGCCGATTGCCCCGTACAGTTGTTCCCATACATCCTGGGGGAATGCCTTGCCTGTACGAGACTTGATCAAAGTCTTGTAACGACGGATCAACTCCTGCAGGTGTTCGGCGGTCAGATCGGTGTCATTTTCGACGCGCAGCTCTTTCTTCAGCTCGTCCATGACTTCATCGAACGGTTCGTGTTCAATTTCGCTGCGCGGCTGAACTCCCATCACCACGTCTCCGTACATGTTGATGAAACGGCGATAGCAATCGTAGGCAAAGCGCGGGTTTTGGGACTTGGCGGCGAGGCCTTGGACCGTCTCATCATTCAACCCGAGGTTGAGAATGGTGTCCATCATGCCAGGCATGGAATCGCGGGCTCCCGAACGTACCGAAAACAGCAAAGGATTCTTTGCGTCGCCGAATTTTTTGTCCGCCTGTTTTTCAACCAGGCGAACCGCTTCTTCGACCTCGGTTTTCAGCGACTTGGGATAAGTCCGCTTGTTTTCGTAGAAGTAGGTACAGACTTCCGTGTTGATCGTGAAGCCGGCAGGGACGGGTAGTCCGATACGGGCCATCTCTGCGAGATTGGCTCCTTTTCCGCCGAGAAGGGCGCGGAGACTGCCGTTGCCGTCAGTCTTCTTGCCGAAGCTATATACGTACTTTGTTTTCCCAGAGGATTTAACCTTGGAAACGGTCTTTTTCGTGGTTTTGGTTTTACTGTTGCCCATATTGATAAAGGGAGGTGAACTGGCTCTGGAATACTCACTGGAGGTCTGTGCTGAGACAGAGCCCTGCGTGTATTCACGAATACACCAGCAAAGAAGGTTTGTTTTCTGGTGTCAATGGTATAGGGGATTGCCATGCAAAACTTTTTATAAACGCATTAGACCGGATATTCCGATTCCCCCCCGTGCCGCCGTGGAATTTGCGACAGAGGTGTTTCGGGGATAACGAAATTATTCTGGCAAGCTTGACAATGGCAGAGCATATTTCCTATGGAATGGTTTTTCACGAAATACTTTGATTGAAGCCCAGGTGGTGGAATTGGCAGACACGCCAGACTTAGGATCTGGTACCGCAAGGTGTGAAGGTTCGAGTCCTTTTCTGGGCACCAGTCGTTGTTACGTTGAAATAAATAGTTTTTTGCGTTGTTCTTATTTGGTACTTCTGTAAATTTTTACCTTTTAGTATACGTGTTCATCTTCCGTTCCTTGTCTTTATGCTAAGTCCCAGATTTTATATTTTAGCCTGGTGTGTTTTTTTGGCGTGTGGCGTCGCTGGCGGTCTTGCTGCCCAGGAAACGGAGACGGAAGAGGTCGTTCCGAGTGAGATCGTGGTCAACCTGAACGGAGTGAGTACCAGTGTAATTGAGGCGCAGTCGAGACAGTTGTTAACGGATGGCAAGTTTGCGCAGGCAACGCCCTTTTTGAAGGAGTTGTACGATCGTTTGCGGGAGACCGAGACGGATGTGAATAAGCTGGAGGCTATATACTATTACCTGGCTCTCGGTTATTTCGCCCAGGATTTGCTGGAGAGGGGAATCCCGTACATGGAAGAATACCGCGAGCGGTTTCCCACGGGGGCAAACTATCAGGATGCGATGACATATCTGGCGGACGCCTATCGGTCCGTGGGACGTTTTTCGGATGCAATTCCCCTGTACAAGGAACTGTTGCTCACCCCGCGCAGTCGCCAGCAGAACAGTTATCGCATGAGCCTGTTGGAGCATATCAGTGACGCCTATTTTTATGATCGTCCTCCAGTGGAAGTGACAGAGGTGGACGAGGATGGGGAAACGGTGACGCGTACTGTCCCGCGCGAACCGTTGTGGGATGACGCGATCCCCGCGTTTGAAGCCTTTATTGCCGTGTCAACGGATCCAGTCAAACGTGCCAGGGTCGGCTCTTATCTCCTGCAAGGATATATCGCCAGGGAACGTTTTGATGATGCGTTCAAGCTGCTTCCCGTGCTGTTGGTGAACTCTCCCAGCCGTTATGACATCTCCTTCAATATTGCGTTGCTGGAAGCGGGGGATCAGATGTTTCACAACGGGGATTATGCAAGGGCCTC
>CAZYDZ010000059.1:0-11993 GCA_964646535.1 uncultured Opitutaceae bacterium | reverse complement strand
ACCAATTGATTAAAAGTCAACTGCTCTACCATTGAGCTATCGACCCGATAGAGAAGGGGACAGTCTGGATTTTCTGGCGGGGCAGGTCAAACGTAAAATCGAATGTTTACGTGATTCATTCCCGTCAGTATGATGTTCGTTGTCTCGGGACCGATTGAGTCCTACCCACTGAAAGCCATAGATACCGTCCTTAAGCTGGCGATACTTGATGCTATCCTTGCAGTTCTTCTGCCAATCTTGATTGTGCCGCGCGCGCTTTGGTTTCATTGAGTACCCAGAGCAGGATCAGGCCACCGACGAAAAAGATCAGCAGAGCCAGGATGGCGGGACGGGCGCTTCCTGTCACCATGGAGATATAACCGTAGAGGAAGGGGCCCATGATGGAGGAGAGCTTGTTGAACACCGAGTACATGCCGAAGCATTGTGCGGAAAACCTGATTGGCATCATGGAGGCGTAGAGGGAACGGCTCAGGCTCTGGCTGCCGCCGAGAACCAGGCCGACCATGAGTCCGAGAATGATGAAATGGTTCGCTTCACCAACAGGGATGCGGTAGCCGAACCAGAGTACGAACATCCAGACTAGCAGAGCGACCATTAAGGCCCGTTTGGTGCCGATTTTCTGGCTGATACGGCCAAACAGCAGGGCGCCAAACCATGCGACAAACTGGACGATCAGGAAAGTGGTCATGATCGTATTGTCTTTAAGCTGCAGCTCGACCGTGGCGTAGAGTGAGGAAATGCTGATGACAGTCTGAATGCCGTCATTGTAGAGGAAAAACGCAATCAGGAACACGAGAATGGGCGCGTGTCTGGACAGAATTTGCAGGAAACGAAGGTTTTGCCTGAGAGAATCCTGAATATTGCCGAGGACTGAGAGCTTGCGGTAGTCACTGGAAATTTCTGGTTCCCTGAGGTGTAGAAGCGTTGGCAGGGAGAAGATCAGCCACCAGAGCCCTGCGGAAAGAAGGGAAAGGCGAACGGCAATTTCAGTACTGATACCGAGCGATTCGTTAAAGGAGAGCAATCCCAGCACCAATGCAAACTGGATTCCGCTGCCGAGATAGCCGTAGGCAAACCCGCGCGCCGACAGTTTGTCCAATCCAACATGATCATGAGTCAGGTGAGGGAGAAAGCTGTCGTAAAAGACATTGCCTGATGTGTAACAGATGTGAGCGAGGATGAAACAGATCCAGGTGAACCAGACGGCTCCAGGTTGGGCAAACCAGAGCAGGCTGGAAAAGAAGATTCCTCCACAGGCAAAAAAGATCAGGAATTTTCTTTTGGACATGGTACGGTCTGCAATGGCGCCGAGGACGGGAGCCATCAGAAAAACCACCAGTGCGGCAATTCCGAGTCCGTACGACCAGAGGGAGTTGGCGTCTATGGTATAACCAAAAATGGATACGGTTTGTTTTCCCATCACCGCCTTACTGAAAAAATGAGGCAGCAAGGCGGTAACCGTGGTGATTTGGTAACCATTGGTGGCAAAATCATACCAGCACCAAAGTCGCTGCTGACGTTCTAAGTCCGTATTCTTGTTAGCCATAATCGGTTGTTGATAGTGGACGGGGAGAGGTTTGTAGATGGTGTGCCTGTTGTCAAGGTGGCTGTTGTACGCTTTGTTCAGGACTGTTCCCTTGCCATACTTATTGGGGTAATTATAGGGTGGGAGGATTTGTGTAGAACAGCATGAGCAACGACAATATACTCTGGTTGGTGGATCCGGGGCACGGCACGGACGTGTCGGCAAACCCGTGGCTGGCCAAACTCAACATTCCTTTCGATCCTGCTTTTGGTTATACGGTGCAGGAGATGCTTGCCATTGAGCCTTTGCCACGGTTGCCGACAGGAGGAGAGGAGTATTGGCGTTCCCGTCACCAGCGCGCTCTGCGTACGGATCCGCAGGTGTCATGGGAAGGGGAGGAAGTTCGGGAAAAAACATACACAAGGCGTGTTGTGCGTTTCTCCTGTTCAGACGGACGCCGTCTGGGGGCATGGTTGATGGTCCCGACAGATCAAGAGGTGAAACGCTTGTTGATTGTTGCTCACGGGTATGGGCCGATTACAGAACCGACTGCCATGATGCTGGAAAACACAGCCTGTCTGCACTTCTGTTCGCGCGGCTTTGCCGCCTTGTCGGAGTTTCCTGATTTACCATCCGAGGTAACGGGGCATGTGGTGCATGGGATTGAGGAGAGGGATCAGTACCTCCACGGTTGGTGTGCGGAGGATATCTGGTGTACCGTGAATGCGATGCGCCGGATTTATTCGGATACGGCAATACCGCTTTATTTCTGGGGAGGGAGTTTCGGCGGAGGGATTGGTGCGTTGGCAGTGCCGTGGGATTCTCGTATCCAGGCATCTTATCTGGAGGTACCTTCATTTGGAAATCACCCCTTGCGTTTGCAGCATCTCTGTTGGGGATCGGGAGAGGTGGTGCGCCAGAAGTATTTGCTGCAGCCGCGGATTGCGGAAACCCTGAGCTGGTTTGACGCTGCGGCAACAATAGCTTACGCGCGCAGTCCGATACTATTTGGCTGTGCTGTACTGGATCCCGTGGTGCCTCCCTTTGGGCAATTCTCAGTATGGCGGGCTCATTCAGGAAAAAAGAGACTGATCGTATTTCCTGGCGGACATCTGGAGTATCCAGGGATTCTGACTTGCCAGCGCAAGCGTATGGATGAAGTGGATCGTTGGTTTTCGCGTGGATGAATCAGGAAGCGGGAGGGATACTCTTTTCCTGCAACAAAGGTGTATCCTGCCTCGCATTGGGTCCGTAGCGATTGACGATCAGGCGCCAGATGACGATGAAGAAGGCGGTGAGTGGAATGGCGAGCACCATCCCTAGCAGGCCGTTGAGAACCTTGCCCCAGAACAGGATGGACAGCACAATGGTGACCGGGTGCAGGCCGGTTTGGTCTCTCATGATCTTTGGAGTCAACAGGAAGCCTTCGATCATTTGTACAATGGTGAACACTACCATGCAGTAGGCTACCAGCAGCCATCCTCCATCGGGTTGCAGCAGCCCCGTTGGGATGACAATGATCAGTCCGACGATGGTTCCCAGATAGGGAATCAGGTTGAGCAGCCCCATTGCCAGTCCGATCCACAGTCCAGCGCTGAGGCCGACCGACATGAAGCCGATGCTATACAGGACCCCCATGATGAGAGCGATAAGCAACTGACCGCGAAAGAAAGAGATCAGGATTTTGGCAAATTCTTCAATCAGATAAAGAGTGTTGTGCTGTATTGACTCTGGAAACAGGGTCAGCCAGGGGCGGAACCAATCGCCTGGATTATCCCTGTTTTGCAGAAAGAAGAACAGATAGAGAGGCATCAGCGAGAGCCCGAATACAACCGATACCCCGCCTGTGACAGAGCCAACCAGAAAATCCTTCACGGCGGGCAGGGTGGATTTCACCGTGTCGAACGTCTCCTGCCCCATGGATTTGATTCTCAGATAATTGTCATCTCCAATTTGTTCTTTCAGGAAAACAATCCACTCAGGAAAACGCTCTTCAATCAATAAGTTCAAGTCCTTGTAGAGACTGGGGAACAACAGAATCAATTCCCTAAACTGCTTGTAGGCGATTGGGGTCAGCAGCCAGATACCGACCCCGAGAAACAGAATCAGCATACAAAAAATGATGATGACAGCGGTCATTGAAGAGCAGCGCAGCCATTTTTCCAGTTTTTGCACCAGTGGTCTGCCAATCAATGCCAGTACTGCGGCCAGTGCGACAGGCCAGAGAATGTCGCGCAGGAAAACCAGCGATTTCCCTATCAGCCAGCCCGTGCCTCCGATCAGAGAGAGCAGCAGGGCAATCGCAGCATACGCGATGACCACGGTAATGACCTTGCGTTGCCACGGTTTGAACCAGGAGGAAAAAGTGGAGTGTGGAGGTGTACTCATGAGTAGTCTGTGTTAGTTTTAGCGGCAGATATCATGAAAATGCCAGAACGAATTCCGTTTCTGTTATAGCAGGGCATATTGTTGAGACCACTGCTGAAAAAGCGGATGGCGTGCGGAATCTCCAGACCAGATGGTTTCCTGCGTGGCAGACAGTACGAGGTTGCAGGCGGACAGACCTCGCCCACGGTTAGTTGTAAAAACAGCGGAAGCCGCAGTCAGGAAGTCTGGTTTCTGCCAACTGGAAGTAACGACTACTCCTGTTCGCCGGCACTCCTGAATCAGCCATTGGGCAGTGATGCCGCGCAGGATTCGCGGATCGTGTGGGGGCGTCCATAGCGTTCTGTCTTCAAGTATGGCGAACAGGTTACTGAACAAACCTTCCGCCAGACAGCCTTCCCGCGTAAGCAGCAGGCCTTCGCAAGGCTGGCCGTGAGAGATGCCTTGCAACTCCCGCAGGCCGCGCATTGCGGTTGCGTACTCAGTGCTCTTGAAGGAAAGGCGCTCACGCACATGCGTGCTGCGTAGCTGGATCAAATCAAGGGACTGTGCGTGGTGGGCTGGTCGCAGTTCCACCATTTCCAGCGGCTGTGGAAATTCCAGGTGTGACAGTCCCTGAGGAGAAATCCCGGGAAATACGGTGTAGCGGAGTATCCCCTGTGCAAGGGAATTCATGGATAGCAATTGTTGTCCGCACTGGATCAGGGCGTTTGCGTTGTCTGAATAACAGGCCCGCCAGAGTGGGAGTTGCAACGGGTCAATGCCCAGGTAATCCAGCGCCTGTTCCATGCGCTGATGATGCTGGCTCCAGAGAGCTATGGATTTCCCATTGAATGAAAAGGTTTCAAATGCGGCGCTGCCATAGCGGGCAGCATGGTCCATCACGGAAAGATTACACTGTTTGGGTGGAAGATACTGACCGTTGAAATAGATCATGGCCACCGCCGGATTATTGCTGACACGGCCAGTCAGAAGCCAATCAGACTATGGGTTACACTTTTAGCCTGTTCTTCTTCCTGCTTTTTCCTGACCACTTCCTGAATCTTCACCATCTCGTCGTCCAGAGCCTTGTAGTACAGGATAAAACAAGTTCCCATTTGGCGCGCGCGAAAGAGGCCGTCAGCGCGCTGGAAATCGTAACCGATTGCTGACGGCTCTTTGTTGGCGGGGCGTTCCCACGCAGAGTCTCCTTTGTTCAACGCGAGTAATCCGTTGATCTCGTATTGAGTCAATCCATCGCCAACGCGCCGATAAACCTCCAGCACTGAACGACCATTCTTGTAGTAAATAAAAAGATTCCATCCTTCAGGTTCCATTCCGTCCCGCAGACCATTGGAGGGAATCCTGCGACCATCAACGGATTTCCATAAGACCTGCGAGGTCAGGCTGTTGTTGTTGGATGACTGATAACTGGAGATCAGACCGTGAATGGGCACCTGGGTGCGCTTGGCCGCTGCTCTTTCAGGCGGGTACTCACGTCCATGACCAGGAGAAAGGATTCTTCGCTCAATATCTGCCGTCTGTTCCCCCAATCGGGCTTCCACGGAAAACGGAGTAAAAGCCACCGTGAGCAGCATCAGTAGAAGCGTTGCCTCGGTCAGGCCTCGCATGCGCGCATATAAAGAGAGCAAGTTCATCGCACTTTACCGTAGGGCAATTTGCCCCACAGGTAAAGTGCATTAGACACAAGGTTATTTTTTCAGGTCTTGCAGACTGGCCCCGAAGTTGATGTGGAACGGGACATTGTCCAGAACTAATGCGGGCACGGATTGGACCCCTGCGTTGTCGGCTTCCTGAATCCGTTCAGGATGGTTGCCAAGGTGTACAATTTCCACTTGGTAGCGATTGTGGTCAATCGCCTGTGCGACTTTTTGTTCGGCTTCGACACAGACCGGGCAACCGGCATGATAGAATATGGCTTTGTTCATGATAGGATCTCCTTGAATCGTTGTTTTTGTTTGGCCATTCCCGACGGGGAGTGGCAGTATCGGAAAACATTATCCGCCCATAAGTTGGGTTTGTATAGCGGGCACCTTTCGGTAGGGTACTTACCAAATGGTGAAAAACACTGATTATGAATGAGAAAAAAAACAGCAAAAAACCTGGTCTGTCCTTTTACCGCAAACTGGAGGAGGTCGTCGGTTGTAAGTGGTCTGTTTCCGTACTGTTGGCCATTCGCAGCGGAGTAGTCCGCCCGGGAGCGCTCGAACGGGAGATCGCAGGCATTTCCACCAAGGTACTCTCGGAGCGCTTGCGCAAACTTTCCGCATACGGGCTGATTCGCAAACAGGTTTACTCGGAAAGCCCACCCAGAACAGAGTACTTTCTGACCGAGGCTGGCGAGAGACTGACCGACATCATTGGCCAGATTCGATACCTCGACCAGCAGATTGCCAGCGAATACATGGAGACGAAGAAGGAAGGAGAGAGGGGCCATGGATGAACGGGTATGCGGTCTCCTTCCGGATCTGTAGGAGCGGTTTTACGCCGCGACCCAAACATGTGCGTGACGTGATCGCGGCGTAATGCCGCGCCTACAGGGTACGAAATGAAGGATTGCTTCACTGGAGAAAAATCAACACGCTTTTTTCGCTTTTATAGGTTTTCAGGGTTCCTGCATGGAGAATACAGACGCAGCTTCGAGACTGTCACATCATCGGAAAGAGGGTTACCATTGTTGGTTGTCCTGGTTTTCCGTGTTTGCATTGGTCTGGACGACCTTCCTTTTATATGCGGGTGGTTTCACCACCAGTATTGATGCGGGGATGGCGTTTCTCGACTGGCCGCTGTCCAATGGATCGGTCAATCCTGACGGCTGGTTGAGGCAGGACGATCAACTGGCGGAGCATGGTCATCGTCTGCTGGGGGTTAAGGTCGGTATCTGCTGCACGATCTTGTTGATATGGTGTTACTGGCAAGAACCTCGCAAATGGGTGAGAAAGCTTTCCTTACTGGTATTTATCATGGTGCTCATGCAGGGATTGCTGGGTGGTTTGCGAGTAATGCTGGATGAGCAGAATCTGAGTATTGACCACAACATGTATGCGCTGGTCTTTCGTATCGCGCACGGTTGTTTTGCGCAGATATTCCTATGTGCGCTGGTGGCGCTGGTGGTGGCTCTTTCCAGCGCATGGATACGTGAAGGAATGGGATGGAGCCATCCGCTCCCCAACCGTCTGCGCGGTTGGGGGATCATTGCCTGTATCCTGATGGGGGGGCAGCTCCTGCTTGGAGCAATCATGCGTCACGGCGGTTTCAGCCTGGTGATTCCAACCTATCCTGAGGCAGCCCCCGACGGGAGTTGGCTGCCTGTTGCGTGGAATTGGCAGGTAACTTTGCAATTCCTGCACACACGCATAGGGCCGTTATTGATCACACTGGCATTGCTGGTATTTCTGGTCGGGTATTTGAAGGCAGAGAACCGTTTGTCCAAAATGAAGAGTACGGCGGTGGCGGGGTTGATTTTGCTGGCGATGCAAATCTCATTGGGAATTCTTACGGTGGTCAAATTGCTGAACGAACATGCGGCGACCTTGCATGTGGTGTGTGGAGCGGCTTTGCTGGCGACCACATTTGCACTGCTTTTTTCGACTTTCCATCCGCATGGTTGTCCGCGAAAAACATCGGAGGCAGTGCGCTGATGAAAACGGAGGGATCCAACTCCTGTGCGTGTTCCGTTGCCGCAGTTTCTGCGGGAATGGGGCAGTGGCGCGATTATCTGGAATTAACCAAGCCGCGGTTAAGCTGTTTCTCCGTGTTTACTGCGGTGGCATCCTATGTGGCCGCCAATACGGGATTTAGCCTGTCAGGACTGATCTTGCTGACGATCGGTGTGTCGTTGGCGGCAGGCGGTGCGGGTGCGTTGAATCAATGGTGGGAAATTGAGCCTGATTCGCGCATGCGAAGGACTGCCGACCGTCCCCTGCCACAACACCGTTTGACGGCTGCGCAGGGATTCTGGTTTGGTATGACGCTGGCTGTTGTTGGCCCATTGATCCTGTGGGTTTCCGTAGGTTCCCTGCCCGCCTTGTTGACGATATTAACACTGGTGACGTATGTGCTCTGGTACACCCCGATGAAACGCCGCACTCATTGGGCCACGGAAATCGGGGCATTGCCTGGCGCTTTCCCCCCTTTGGTTGGATGGACTGCGGCAACAGGCTCCCTGGATACTTTTGGCTGGCTGTTGTTTGCGATGCTCTTTTTCTGGCAGATACCGCATTTTATGGCGATTGCCTGGATGTATCGCTGGGATTACGCGCTGGGCGGGATGCCTGTGCGCACATTGAATGATGCGATGGGGCGTACCGCTGCATTGCATTCCCTGATTGCCGCACTGGCACTGGTGGTGGTGTCACAGGCGGGGTGGTGGATTGGCGAGACTGGGCCGTTGTTTGCGGCTTGTGGCACACTGGTTTCCGTTTGGTTTGCATGGAAGGCATATTGTTTTCTGCGTTCAGAAACCCCTGATGCCGATGCGCGCAGCCTGTTCTGGGCCTCACTTGTTTATCTGCCAGTCTGGTTTTTTCCGCTGCTGATCGACCGTTTACTGTTTTGATCCACGTTTTGTCATGAGTGCTGCCGATTCCAATGTTTCTTCCCGAACTTCCACAGGTCGAGCCCTGGCAGTGATCCTCAGCGCCAGCGTGGCAATTCTCGGATTCCTGTTCTGGCTGATTTACTTTCGTGAGGGGGCCGGGCAAAAGCCTGAGTGGGTGGTTTACCTGCCAGGAGTCAACTCGATCCTCAATAGCCTGTGCGCTACCTGCCTGGTGATCGGAGTAATCATGATCCGCTGTGGTCGCAAGCGGGCACACATTGCCTGTATGGCCTCGGCGCTGTTTTTTTCCGCACTGTTTCTGGTCAGTTACATTACTTACCACCACTATGCCGGCAATACGCCTTTCCCGAAGGATCTGCCGATACGTCCCTATTACCTATTCATTCTCTTTTCGCACATTCTTTTGTCCGGTGTGATGGTGCCACTGATCCTGCTGACGGTCTGGTTTGCACTCACCGGACGCTATGAGCGGCATCGTAAAGTCGCCCGCTGGACCTGGCCAATCTGGCTCTATGTCTCAGTCACTGGCGTGGTGGTCTATTTCATGCTTCGCCATTACGTCCATTGAGAAAACCACAGGTTTTGTTCGTATCTATGGTGCGTTAGGGTTTTGACTTGCATGTAGATCCTTTGTATCTACGATTGGGCTATGAAAACGAAATTAGTCCGTTGGGGGAACAGCATGGCGCTACGGATTCCCATGCGGCTGGTATCAAGCTATCAAATGAAGGAGGGTATGGAGATGGAGATTATTGAAGAAGGATCTGAATTGCGGTTGCGACCTGTTAGAACCCGTGCATATGCCTTGAAGGACTTGCTAAAAGGAATTACACGGGAAAACCTGCATTCGGAAATCGACACAGGAGCCGCCAGGGGGAAGGAGATATGGTGAGTGCATACGTGCCTGCCGCCGGAGATATCGTCTGGCTGGAGTTTGACCCACAGGCTGGCCATGAACAGGCGGGACATTGCCCCGCCCTGGTGTTGTCGAATCGGGAGTATAATCGAAAAACAGGATTAGCCATTTTCTGTCCGATTACTTCGCGGGTGAAAGGATATCCGTTTGAAGTGGCAATGGCGGGAGGTGTGGTTCAGGGAGTAATCCTGGCGGATCAGATCAAGAGTTTGGATTGGCAGGTGAGGAAGGCCCGGTTTGCCGAACGGGTGAGTGAGATCGTGCTTTGCGAGACATTAGCACGGTTTTATGCAATTCTGGAATGACCTGCATGTAGAATAATAATTTGCTCATAAGTAGAGCAAATACTGGACAACGGCTCGTTTTTTTAGAAAAAGGGAGGGGTGGATTACTGTATGATATTCTTCGCAGTAGCATCTCTTCTCATTTAAGGATTGATTTTCGAGCCCTGATTGCTGACCTTGTTTTCTTCCTGCCATGACGTTATCGACGTTTCGAACAGCCTTTTCCCATATATTCCTACGCAGACTCCTGAGACGGGGCAGCCTGTCGCTATTGGCTTTGTGCAGCCTGTTCCTCTTGAATGCCTGCAGCCATCTCGGGATGCACGGACATCAGTCCACAATGCTTCACGAGGGTCCTTTGGCGAAGATGCAATGGGATCTGTTCATGGTCACACTGATTATCGGCATTGTGATTTTCTGTGCAGTTGGCACTGTGCTGGTCGTCCTCTTGATTCGCTATCGCGAGAGAAAGGGAGATGATCAAAAGCCGTTGCCCGCGCAGGGGCACGGTAACCCCCTGATTGAGGTATCGTTGATCGGAGTATCGATTTTGTTGTTGGTGATCATTGCCGTGCCTACCCTGAAGGGGATTTACATGATGAATACCATGCCTGGCAGTGACGATGACGAGGTCCTGACGGTTCGTGTAATTGGCTACCAATGGTGGTGGGAGTTTGAATATCCCGAATTAGGGATTCGGACCGCCAATCAGATGGCAATTCCTGCTGGCAAGGTGGTGAAGCTGGAGTTGATTTCTGCAGACGTGATTCACAGTTTCTGGGTGCCAAGGCTGGCAGGAAAGACGGATTTGATCCCTGGGCGCAGGAACTGGATGTGGATTCAGGCCGATAATGAAGGACATTATTATGGCCAGTGTGCCGAGTTCTGCGGCGAGGCGCACGCCTATATGTTGTTTCGCCTGGATTCGTTGAATGAGGAGAACTGGGAAAAGTGGGTAGAGGATCACCAGAAGGGGGCTGCAGTTCCAGAGGAGGGAACGGAAGAATTTGTAGGTCGTGAGTTGTTCATGAACAAGGGATGCCTGCAGTGTCACACGATCAAGGATCATGGCAGCCATGGCCGAGGCGGGCCTGATCTCAGTCACTTTGCCAGTCGGGTTACTCTCGGTGCGGGTTGGAAGGATAACAACCGCGAGAATTTGACGCAGTGGATTAAACATTCAGATACGATCAAGCCAGGCAACAAGATGTATGAGACTGTTAATGGGATGAACCTGACGGATGACGAAGTCAGCAAGATCGCCACATACCTGGAAAGCCTGAAGAATTAATTGAGGAAATATTCATGGACGCTACACACGCGCACAAGCCTACTTCAGTCATTTTCCCACGCCCTGTAGCCAAGACGGGATTGATTAGCTGGTTGACTACTGTCGATCACAAGCGGATCGGTTTCATGTATGGTTATGCCGCACTGTTTTTCATGCTGGTCGGTGGAGTGGAAGCACTCATCATCCGCTCTCAGTTGGCGTTTCCTGAAAACGACCTGATCAGCGCGCATTTCTATAACCAGTTGTTTACCATGCACGGTACGACGATGATCTTCCTGTTCGTCATGCCGATCAACTCCGCGCTGTTCAACTATCTCTTGCCTCTCCAGATTGGCGCCCGGGATGTGGCGTTCCCGCGCTTGAACGCTTTCAGCCTGTGGGTGTATGTGGCGGGGGCGATCATCCTCAACCTCACATGGTTTCTGGAGGTGGCTCCAGCGGTTGGATGGTTCGGCTATGCGCCGCTGACTTCAGTGGAGTTCAGCGATTACGGGACCAATTTCTGGGTGCTTTCGCTACAGGTACTCGGCGTGGCGTCAATCGCATCGTCATTGAATTTCATTGTTACGATCATCAACATGCGTGCGCCCGGGATGACGATGATGCGGCTGCCCGTGTTTTCCTGGATGGTGTTGATCACCTCTTTCCTGATTATTCTGGCGATGCCTGCGATTGCCATTGCACTGGCACAGTTGATGTTTGACCGTCTGTACGGCACCAACTTCTTTAATCCTGAGACGGGCGGACAGCCCATCCTCTGGCAGCACTTGTTCTGGGTGTTTGGACACCCGGAGGTGTACATTCTGATTCTTCCTGCGTTTGGTATTATCTCTGAAGTGTTGCCGACTTTCTGCCGCAAACCGTTGTTTGGTTATCCCATTGTGGTATTCTCCGGGGCGACGATTGGTTTTCTTGGCTTTGCCGTGTGGAGTCACCACATGTTTACGACGGGGCTGGGCCTGAGTGCAACTGCCGCATTCAGTATACTGACCATGGCGATTGCGGTGCCCACGGGGGTGAAAATTTTCAAC
>CAZYDZ010000058.1:0-12062 GCA_964646535.1 uncultured Opitutaceae bacterium | reverse complement strand
ACACGGCCTCTGGCATCCACAAGAGGCCGTGTTGTTGGTATTAACACCGCGATCTTGTCCCGTACAGGCGGGAATATCGGTATCGGTTTTGCAATTCCCAGCAATTTGACACGCCGTGTCATGGAGAATCTAATCGAACATGGCTCCGTACCTCGCGGTTTTCTGGGAATCCGCCTCAGCGATGTTTCACAGGAAATGGTGCATGCATTTGGATTGCCAGACAATCAGGGAGCCCTGGTCGAACAAGTATTGGAAGGGTTGCCTGCGGAGAAAGCGGGGATTCAGCACGGAGACTTCATTATCAGGGTCAATGAGCGTCGGATTCGCTCATCCAGTGAGTTGCGGGCGGTGATCTCCCAGATTTCCCCGGGTAGCTCGGTGGACATTACAGTCATTCGCAATGGTGAAGAGAAGACATTTCGGGTAACGTTGGGAGATGCGGATAGCCAAGTGGTGGCGGCGGCCACTGGGGCTGCTGCTGCGATCAGTGAGAGCCTGCTTAAAGGGGTAACCCTGGCACCATTGGATGATGGTCTGCGCACCCGTCACAATATTCCGAAAGAAGTTAGTGGGCTGGTGATCACCGCCGTGGGGCGCGATTCGGAATACGTGCGCGCATTGCGTGAGGGAATGGTCATTCGCGAGTGGAACAGGACTCCCGTGGATAGTCTGGAAAAGGCCAGGGAGGTTAAGAAGCCTGGTACGAATCTGCTTTGGATCTTTTTTAACGGCAGTACCCGTTTTATCTCTCTGAAACTCGAATAAGGGGAAGGGTGTGTTTTGTAGGAGCGGCTTTATGCCGCGACCAGGCAACACGACTTCGTGTCGGGGCATAAAGCCCCTCCTACAGGGATCCAATGCGGATCAGGTAGGGCTTCATGTTGTCTCTTCAGGGCATAACAACCAGCCCATATACTGCCCTCAATGGCCGCGCACGGAGAGCCGGCCCTACCTATCAAAAAACCAGCGATTAGGCCCTTCAACCAGTTTACGGCAAGGCACAAGGAAACAATGTTTCCTTGTGCCTTGTGTGGTAAATAAGGGTTTTACTGATTCGTCTTGGTTACGGTCAGAACGATGGAAGCGGCATTGCCGTTATTTGCCTGAGTGAATGCTGGCAGAACATTCATACCCTCAGGTGAGTTGGCGAGCGCCATGGCCATGGCAAACTGCAATCCCGCAATGACATTGGTCAGGCCTGTTGCAAAACCAGTTGCTTGAGCCTCGCTGTCAAAGACACCCTGCAACTCCAACACAGCACTGTCCTTGAGTGTTGTTCCGAGGCCGATGTACTTGAGTGCAGGCAGGTTGTCAGCCAGGCTGGGAGGAAACGGCATACCCATTGCGGCAGGATCTTCCTTCATGTTTCGGGATACTTCCTGCAATCCTTCTTTCATCTCAGGCGTGATCTTCAAGACCAGGAAACCATGTTCTTTGTTCGATAGTTTGCCGAGACCTTCCTTGGCAAATGAAGGAAGCTGGGATGAATTGCGTTTGTGTACCAGGTCGCCGAATATTTCCGGAGATGCAATGGCGACGTAGGTCTGTTTGCCGTTGGGCAGCGTGGTTACAATGGCGGTAATGCTGTCCTGATTGGTCGCGCCTTCAGGTAGGAAACCGTTGTTAACAGGCAGTTCAACGACGAGAACATCGACACCTTCCGCCTGGCTCTTTTCGTATGAGACTTTTTCGTTATCGTTTTCCTTGGTCGCATTTTGCTCGTCAATCATTTGTGTGAGCTGATCGAGCGTGATCTCTTTACTGAGTAGAACCAGCGCGGTACCAGACGCATTTGAGCCGTCTTTTGAATTGGGGAGTGTCATGGAAAAGGAGATTTTCACGACATCATCCTTGGAAAAACCGAGGCTGGAGGCTTCGTCAAGAGGTATGGTTTCACTCAGTGATTTTGCAATTGCTGAGTCACGAATGGCGGAAACATCAACGTTTCCGAGCAGTATCGCGTCTTCGCGGTAAGCGGAATACGAAGATGATGAATCTGCTGATTTACTACAGGAGGAGACCAGAACCGCCGCAGCGACGCAGGCAGCCAGCTTGCCGATATTGGATTTTGATAGGATGTTCATGTATGGATTTCAGGTGTGAATGCTTTCTGGACACATGTTGTTGTGCCAGGAAAGCCGAAATATGTTTATATGATGTTGAGTGGGGGCGAGTATAGTTACCAGATACCACGGTCATTTGCGGTAAGGCTCAATGCAAAGGCAACAATCAATTGTACCGCGTGTTCAATGTCCTCCAGATTGGCCATTTCGCAGGGAGTGTGCATATAACGCAGGGGCAGGGAGATCAAGCCAGTGGCGATTCCGTCGCGGTTGACTTGTAGCGCGCGCGCGTCCGTTCCAGTCGGGCGAGGATCCGCTTCAATCTGCACAGGAATTTTTTCTTTGCGGGCGACTTCGATCAGACGCTCGAACACCCATGGATTGATATTGGGCCCGCGACAGACAATCGGGCCATCCCCGAGCTTAAACAAGCCGTATTTGCGCGGATCTGCGTCCGGATGGTCTGTGGCGTGGCCGACATCGACCGCAATGGCCAGGTCGGGATGGATGCGATAGCCTGCAACCATGGCTCCGCGTGTTCCTATTTCCTCCTGTGTGGTGGCGGCGGCGACCACTTCAGCGGATAGCTTTTTCTTTTTTCCAGCCAGACGGCGTACCACTTCCCCTACAACGTAGGCGCCGGCCTTATCGTCGAATGCGCGTGCGGTTGCCAAGGGTGGGCGTATCCATTCAAAACTGTCCTGATAGACCGCACTGTCGCCTATGGAAACGATCTTGAGGGCTTCTTCGCGTGAGGACGCACCGATATCAATCCACATCTGGTGGATTTCAGGAACTTTGTTGCGATCTTCCGGACTCATCAGGTGTACTGCACGCTTACCTGTAATGCCAGTGACAGCTCCCCTGGCGGTAAGGATGCTTACGCGTCTCCCTGAAATCAATATTCGGTCATGACCGCCGATCGTGTCAAAGTACAGAAAGCCCTTGTCATCCACATGACGGATAATCAGGGCGATTTCGTCGATGTGTCCTGCGAGTAGGAGAGTGGGCTTGCCACTGCCGATGTGCGCATAACGGTTGCCCATCGTATCCTTCTCCAGTTTATCCGCACAAGGCGAGAGATAGTGTTCAAACACCTTTTGTGCTTCCTGTTCATTGCCTGATGGTGAACGTGCGTTGAGGAGATCGACGAGGAACTGTGGAGCTTCCACCATCTTGGGAGATTTTTTTTTGGACCTGGACATAAATTATTCAGGCACACAGTACCGAATGATGCAGGGATGGTAGATTTTTTCATTACCCTGATCCAGCCAAATCGGGATTATCCAGACAGAAATCCACAGTTGTCTTCAAGGATATCAGAAATTATCATTATCCCCATGAAAAAGTCTTTCTGTTTGCTATGCGGGTTCGTGGTGTTGTTTTTCATGGGATGTCAGACGCTGGATAAACGCATTGCCGAACACCGGGAGCTATGGAATTCATTTAGCACGGAAGAGCAGGAGCGGGTTCGGTCAGGTCAGTTGTGGGAAGGAATGACGCAGGATGCCGTCTGGCTGGCATGGGGCGCTCCCCGTTACAGGAGACATGGAGCAGAGGGCAAGATAGAGTTTGAGGAGTGGATCTATACGCGCCTGCAGACCCGTGAGGTTATGGACTGGCGCTATCGTCCGGTGTATCAAGGGCGGGATTACGTGTTGCAACCAGAGTTTGGCCCCGTACAAGTGTACGACGAAGTGCCGAGTGACACGGTTCGTTTCATTAACGGAAAAGTAGTGGCTTGGAGCCGTTTGTCCCGGTAATTAGCACGGTTCCTGTTTGTCGGCGGTCTGGTTGACAACCTTGACGGGTGGCACTGTCTGTTCAATGATTGGCGTACCTGCCGGTTTCTTCGCAGGGTTTTCAGGTTTGATATCATCCGCAAACCATTCGTGGCAATTGTACGGAAGCGTGTCTTTGGCAACCGTTACCGACTGATAGGCTCCATTGGATAGCAGTTCGTTTGCCAGTTGATTATCCTTCAGATAGACTGGAAGAATTTCGTGGGTAATACGATATTTCAACTTCTTGTCCAGAATCGGAAATACGGTTTCAATACGCCTGTAGAAATTGCGCTGCATCCAATCGGCGCTTCCGACATAGACAAGTGGATTATCGCCGCCGTTACCGAAATAGTAGATACGGCTGTGTTCCAGATAGCGACCGAGAATGCTGCGCACCCGGATATTTTCGCTCAGTCCGCGCACGCCCGGAACCAGGCCACAGATACCGCGTACAATCAAGTCTATCTGTACGCCTGCCTGTGATGCGAGATAGAGTTCATCAATGATCTGGCGATCAATCAGGCTGTTCACCTTGACAATGATCCTGCCGGGCTTGTTGGCTTTGGCAAGGGACACTTCCTTGTGGATCAACTGAATGAAACGTTGGTGCAGGTTGAAAGGAGCAACCAATAACTTGCGGAAATCGGGGGTGCGTGCGAATCCCGTGAGCGTATTGAACAGGTCTGCGACTTCAGAAGTCAGGCGTTCATTTGCCGTAAACAGACTCAAATCTGTGTACAGGCGGGCCGTCTTGGGATTATAGTTTCCCGTGCCCAGGTGTGCGTAACGGCGCAGACCCTTCGGTTCCCTGCGAACGATCAGACAGCACTTACAATGGGTTTTCAAGCCGACCAGACCGTACACTACGTGTACTCCGACCTCTTCCAGGCGGCGTGCCCATTGGATGTTATTGGCCTCGTCAAAGCGGGCTTTCAGCTCAATCAAGGCTGTTACTTGTTTGCCCTTTTGCGAAGCCTTCATCAATGCCTTGACGATCGGACTGTCACCACTGGTGCGATAGAGTGTTTGCTTAATCGCAAACACGTCTGGATCCACAGCAGCTTGTTCAATGAAATCCACCACGGGTTGGTATGATTCAAACGGATGGTGCAGTAATATGTCTCCCTTGTGAATCTGCGTAAAAATATTGGAGGCGTCCTGCAGTGAAGCGGGAGTGAGCGGTTGAAACGGTTTGAACTTCAGATCGGGGCGGTCAATCAGATCGTATACGCTCATCAGCCGCATCAGGTTGATTGGCCCATTGATCTGAAACACGTACTCTTGCGGCAGGTGTATTACATGCAGCAGCCGTTCCATGACTGCATCATCGACACCCTCTTCGATTTCCAGCCGAACAGCAGCCCCTTTGCGCATTTTGTGCAGTTCTTCCTCGATTTTGAGGAGGAGGTTGGTGACTTCTTCCTCGTCAATATAGAGGTCACTGTTGCGGGTCAGCCGAAAAGCATGCGCTGAGCGCATCTTGTATCCGGGGAATAGACGGTATGCGAATATTTTCAGAATATCGCTGAGGAAGATGTAAACAGGGAGATGTTTTTCGCCGAGTTCGATCGGGATGACACGGGGTAGGATGCGCGGTATCGGGATAATCGCGATTTTCTTCTCTTGTTTTTCCTGTTTACCACCTCCCTCGTCATCCAGAGATACCAGAATATTCAGGCTTTTGTTACCGATCTGCGGGAAGGGGTGGGCGGGATCGATCCCCAGCGGGGTCAGCACGGGATAGATTTCCTTTTCGAAATAGGCCTCAATCCACTGCATTTCCTGTTTGGATAACTCACCAGGAGTCTTGAACAGAATGTTTGCCTGTTTCAACTCAGGTAGTAATTGCTCGCGCCAGCAACGGTATTGATCCTGTACCAGTGCCGAGCTGATCGAGTGGATGCGCCGCAACTGTTCCTTGGGACCCAGGCCATCCATACTGAGTTCCTGCACTCCCGAGTCCACCTGCTGCACCAGCCCGGCCACCCTGATTTCGAAAAATTCATCCAGGTTTGAGGAGACAAACGAGAGATAGCGGAGCCGCTCCAGCAATGGGTAGCGGGGTGCCTGGGCCTGCTCCAGCACGCGTCTGTTGAACGCCAGCCAGCTTAATTCACGGTTAAAATAGGCAACTTTGCCCTCCTTTTTCTTCACCATACCGGCAATCAGGCTAGAGTACTCATTTCACAACTACAAGAGGATTCTTGCAACATCTGTCCAACAACAAGGTTACAAGCAGGCAACGGAGCGGGGAAGGAGGTGGTGTCTTGGTAAGGGATTTTCAACCGTGCGATGCATGGGAATAGGCTTGTCGATATTCTGAGGCGGAGCGGCCAAAAAACTTGCGAAATGCACGGCAGAAATTTTCGGTATTGGGATAACCGACGTTTGCGGCGATGGCTTTAATCGGCAGGTCGCTGGTGGCGAGCGCATGGCCTGCTGCACGCATGCGTTTCTGTATCAGGTATTGATGCGGGCTTTCATTCAGATGTTCGCGGAAGAGCATGTGCAGGTGAGACACACTGATGCCGGCTGTATGGGCAATATCGTCCAGGTTCAGCGCATCCTGGTAGTTTGCATTCATGAAGTCGGTGGCAATACGCAGTTGCGGGTGGACGCTTTGTTGCCTCTGCTGTAACTGAAATTGTTCCAGTTCAAATTGCAGCCGGCTCCAGATCAGATTGCCTATTGTGATGTGATTCAGGGAGGTCTGGTGAAAGGCGTAGAGCATTTCGTCGATGAAACGATTCATAGCTTGCCAGTCGGTCCATTGAAAGCAACGCAGCCAGTGGGCTGCGTCGTCGTGAGTATGGCACTCGAAGCTGGCGACCAGGCAACTATAGTAGCCGTCAGAAGGAGATTTCGATACGGTGGTCTGTTGGGCGTAGTGGCAAAACACGGTTCCTTCGCCGTGCAGTACGGGCGGGTCTTCGAAGCCGTATACGGCCCCTTCCTGAATGATTTCAAACAGCAGGTGATTAGCCTGCGGTAACCTGGGGCCGTGCGATCCTCCCTTGGGACTGGTATAGGTGGCAAGAGTCACCAGCCGTGGAGGGAGGTTTTGCTCATAATTCATAGTTTTAGTCAATATACACTTTCTGGTTCCTTTGCTATACTGGACTGAGAGTGAATTCTAAAAAAGAATTTACTAATACAAACATCAGCCAGAACTAATCATGATTCCTCAGATAAGCGTTCAATTGTACAGTGTTCGCGACGAAGCGAGCAAAGATTACGAAGCGATGATTCGGACGATTGCCGACATCGGTTTTGCTTGTGTGGAACCTGCGGGTTACCCGAACTTCACAGCGGAAAAGGCGGCCCGACTATTTAAGGAGCTGGGATTGCAGGCTCCCACTGCGCACATTGCCTTGCCCGTTGGCGAAAACAAGGATGCCATCATTGAGCAGGCTCTTTTGATGGGGCATAAATACCTAATCACTGGCTGTCCTCCTGGATTCAAGGAGAACTATACTTCGATGGATCGGGTCAAGGCGATGACCGATCTTTATTGCGAAGCGGCTGCCAATGTGGCTCCACATGGTTTGCAGGTGGGCTACCACAACCATGACTGGGATTTGGCTTTGGTGGATGGACAGCGCGCCTATAAGTATTTTTTGGCGAATACACCTGAAAGTGTGGTGTACGAAGCCGATATTTTTTGGGTGGCCAAGGCTGGGCTGGACCCCGTAGCGTTTATTCAGGAAATTGGACCCCGTGGTGTGGCATTGCACTTCAAGGATGGTGTGATTTCCAACAAGGATACGTTTAAGGAGGCGAAAACGGAAAGTGGTAATGTTATGGTCAGTGATGCGGTGCCGTTCCGCGCTGCAGGAAAGGGACAGGTTGATCTGATCGGTGCGTCCAAGGCGGTCAGGCATGCGGGATACATTGTCGTCGAGCTGGATAGTTTCGATGGCGATATGACACAGGCGATCAGAGAGAGCTATCAGTACCTTACCAGCAACAAAATTGCTGTGGGCAATCAATAACAAACAAGCATTTATCTATGTCTAAGAAAATAGGAATTGGTATTATCGGCTGCGGTAACATTTCGCAGGCCTATTTCAACGGAGCGAATCTCTTTGAGGTGCTCAATGTGGTATCCTGCGCGGATATCAAGATGGAGTTGGCGAAGGCCAAGGCTGAGGAAAATGGTTGCAAGGCACAGTCTGTGGAAGATTTGCTGGCAAATCCCGACGTGCAACTGGTCATTAACCTGACCATTCCCTCGGTTCATGCGGAGGTGAGTCTGGCTGCGTTGAACGCAGGCAAGCATGTTCACTGTGAAAAACCATTGGCTGTAAGCCTGGAGGATGGTGAAAAGGTGGTCAAAACGGCAGAAGCCAAAGGGCTGCTCGTCGGTTGTGCGCCAGATACATTTCTCGGCGCTGGCTATCAGACATGCCGCAAGATCGTCGATGACGGCTGGTTGGGGCGTGTTGTCAGCGGTACAGCTTTTATGATGGGGCGTGGTCCTGAGGGCTGGCATCCCAATCCTGCCTTCTTTTATCAGGTTGGCGGCGGTCCGATGTTTGACATGGGACCATACTACATCACGGCCCTGATTCACCTGCTCGGTCCAGTGAAGCGCGTTAGCGCGATTACCTCCAAGGCCTTCGAACAGCGTATCGCCACTTGCAAGGAGGAGTTTGGCAAAATGTTGCAGGTGGATGTGCCGACTCACTACTCAGGCTCACTGGAGTTTCATTCGGGAGCGGTGATTACCATGACGATTTCCTTTGATGTCTATCAGCATGGTCATAGTTCGATTGAGTTGTACGGTACCGAGGGCTCTCTCAAGGCGCCCGATCCCAACGGCTTTGACGGTCCGGTCAGCCTATGGACTGCTTCTTCCAAGGAATGGCAGACACAGGGGTTGAGTCATCCGTATCGGATGAATTCACGCAGTATTGGCGCCGCGGATCTGGCATACGCGATTCTCAGTGGTGGCAAGCGTCAACATCGCACCAGTGGAGCCCTGGCTTATCACGCATTGGAAGTAATGCACTCCTTTGAGAAGTCTTCCAAGAGTGGAACCAGCGTCGAAATCAAGTCACGCCCCGCTCAACCGGAAGCATTACCTCTCGGATTGATCCAAGGCCGCCTGTAACTCTATAGTTATTTCCTACATACAAAAAGCCACGTTTCCCTTCACGGGGAGCGTGGCTTTTTTGTTGAATTTACCACTAGCTCAGTGGCGTGTACGGTTCACTTTTTGCAACAGGTTATCCATGAGTTGCAAATAGGCGGGGGGAGTTGGCTGTTGTGGGGTAAACTCCCTTTCCTCGCTTATGGAGACGTCGGGCATGTGGTTTTTGTTCAGCGCAGAGGCGGCCAACAATGCGCCTCCGAGTGCGGCGCCTTCCGAGTCCGGTGTTTTGACCAGGGTGACTTGCAACATATCGGCAAGAATTTGCAGCCAGAGATCGCTTTTGGAACCGCCGCCGGATACCCGAATACGCGAAGCGTCAATTCCTGCCTTTTTCATTAAATCCCAGATTAATGCAAAATTGACAGCGACACCCTCCAGGATAGCGCGGGTAAAGTGGCCACGTCGATGTATCGGGCGTATCCCGTAGAATTCTCCCGTGAGGTCCGCACGCGGGAACGGATTGCGTTCTCCTGTCAGATAGGGGAGAAATCCCAGGCCTTCGGCGCCAGGAGCAATTTGTGCGGCCTCCTGCAGCAGTTTGTTTACCGTGATTTCAGGCTGATAATCCTTCTGGTAATCATGCCACCATTGCAGGCTTCCCGCCGCACTCAACATGACGCCCATCAAATGCCAGTGATTGCGGGCGGCGTGACAAAACGCATGCAGACAGCCTTGTTGGTCCGACTGAAATGTTGGAGTCACTGCAAAGATCACGCCTGAGGTGCCAATGGTCAGTGCGACATCCCCAGGTGATTGCAGGCCGCTTCCCAATGCCTGGGCTGCCTGATCTCCCGCGCCCGCAACGACCTGAACGGATTCAGTCCAGCCCCATTGCTGACAAAGTTCAGCGGATACCTCACCCACGATATCGGTGGACTCATGGGCAGTTGGCAACCAATTTGCAGGAATATCCAGCGTGGCGATCATTTGCTGATTCCAGTTGCGCTGTGCGACATCCAGTAATGCAGTCCCGGACGCATCAGACACGTCGGTACTGAATATCCGGGTGAGGCGGTAGACCAGATAATCCTTGGGAAGCAGTATTTTTTGGATACGGGAAAAATATTCTGGCTCATGCGCTTTCATCCAGAGCAGTTTGGGCAGGGTAAATCCAGCGAATACGCGATTGCCCGTCCACTGTAGGAGTCGCTGTAACCCGTAACGATTTTCCAGTTCATCACATTGGGGCGAAGAGCGCTGATCGTTCCACATGATACAGGGACGAATGACACAACCACCCTTGTCGAGTGTGACCAGCCCGTGCATCTGTCCCGCAACCCCTATGGCGCGTACCAATGAAAAGGCCTCAGGGCTTTGTTGACGCAATTGTGATATTGCCTGTGATGTTCCCTGCCACCAGACCTGGGGATCCGTCTCAGCCCATCCTGGAGAGGGTATTTGAAACGCATGCGGCACTTCCGCCCGCGCGATCACCCGTCCTGATGCGGCATCTGCCAGCAATGCCTTGATCGAGGAAGTTCCGACATCAATTCCGATTACGGATCGCATAGCGTCACATGTACTCCAGGATCAAGTTTTCAATCAGCTCCTGACGACCGCTGCGCAATGGAATGGTTTCCCTGTCGAGAATATAGGATTCCAATTCAGCGAGACCAACGCCCCCTTGTTCGATTTTCTTGCCGATACCCTTGTTCCAGGATTGGTAGCGTTGTTTCAATAATTGGGAGAGGCGACCGTCCTGCAGGATGGCATGCGCGATTTTCAGACCGCGTGCGAATGCGTCCATGCCACCGATATGAGCATAAACCAAGTCGATCGGCTCAAAGCTTTCGCGGCGAACCTTGGCGTCAAAGTTCAGACCTCCCTTACCGAGGCCACCGTTGCGCAGGATTGACAACATAATACGGGTGGTGAGTGTCAGATCGGTAGGGAACTGATCGGTGTCCCAGCCCAGCAGCAGGTCGCCCCGATTTGCGTCCACCGATCCCAGTTTGCCAGCCGCCATGGCGACTTCCATTTCATGCTCCATGGTGTGTCCGGCCAATGTGGCATGGTTTGTCTCCAGGTTTAGTTTGAAGTAATCCAGTAGGTCGAATTCGCGCAAGAAGTTGAGACACGATTCCGCATCAGAGTCGTACTGGTGCGAAGTCGGCTCCATCGGTTTCGGCTCAATCAAAAATTGGCCCGTAAAACGGATCTGTTTGGCGTAGTCGACCGCCATGTGCAGAAAACGCGCCAAGTGTTCGCGTTCCCGTTTCAGATCCGTATTCCACAGTGTGCTGTAGCCCTCACGGCCTCCCCAGAACACATAATTTTCACCGTCCAGCTCGCGGGTGACTTCGAGTGCTTTTTTCACTTGTCCTGCAGCATAGGCGAATACTTCGGCTTCGCAGGAAGTGGCTGCACCATGCATGTAGCGGGGATGGCCAAACAGACAGGCGGTTCCCCACAGCAGACGGATTCCAGTGCGTTTCTGTTCCTCTTTCAATACCCGCACCACGGCGTCCAGATTCTGATGGCTTTCACGCAAGGTTTTGCCCTCCGGAGCGACATCGCGATCGTGGAAACAGTAATAGGGGATACTGAGTTTTTGCAGAAAATCAAAAAATACACGGGCTCGGTTTTGAGAGTTGGCAACCGAATCCGTACCATCCTCCCACGGGCGTCTGGCTGTACCTGCTCCAAACGGATCCGAGAGCGGATTGCGCATGATGTGCCAGTAGGCGCCCGCAAAGCGTAGATGATCCCGCATCGTTTTCTTCCCCACTTTTTCCTGCGGATTGTAATGTTTGAATGCCAGTGGGTTACGGCTCTGCGACCCTTCAAACGGAATCTTATCAACGGGGAACGTATTCATAATCCCTGCATCAGAACGATAAAAAAACCGAAAATCAACCCCGAATGGCAGAGATCCTCAATCACCTGTGATCATTTATAGTCGCATCTGGCCCCTTCCTTTCACTTGATCTGCAGGGCTGACTTTGTCAGATTTTCCGCATGAGTTCGTTCCTGATTGCATGACGGATTATTGGAGAAATCAATCTGGTATTGTTACCGGGGCGGCATCAGGGATAGGGCTTGCTTTGTCCAGGGCGTTGC
>CAZYDZ010000057.1:0-12311 GCA_964646535.1 uncultured Opitutaceae bacterium | reverse complement strand
GGTGTGATGTCGCACAGCGTTTTGTCCGTCGGACGATTGATAATGACACCAATCACACCGCTATCCTCCATGTGTGCAGATATCAGCACCACACTACGCGAAAAGTTCGGATCCTCCAAACCGGGGTGAGCCAGTAAGACCGAACCCGCCAACGACTGTAACCCTAAACGATCCTTTCTCATCGCAACGGTTTAATCTCCACGCCTGCTTCCTCCAGTAATTCCTGCACCAGCGGGTCGTTGCGGTAGTCGTGATAATAGCAAAGTTTACGCACCCCTGCGGAAACCAAAATCTTCGAACAGGCGATGCAGGGGAAATGTGTGATGTACGCAATGGCTCCACTGACGGAGATGCCGCGTCGCGCAGCGTCCGAAATCGCATTCTGTTCCGCGTGAACCGTGCCCTGCTCGTGTCCGTCCACAATCCTCGACAAATGGGGTGATCCAGGCAAAAAACCATTATATCCCGCAGCGATAATACGATTCGGATGATCTCCCGAGCTGACCAGGACACACCCCACATGCAAACGACTGCAGCTCGAACGGGAACTGATCAGAAACGCGGTGGCCATGAAATACTCATCCCAACTCGGGCGATCAGGCAACGCAGAGATCAATTGTTCGATATTTCCGAGTAAGGAAGGATTGTGGTTCATGGATCACCGTTTGTTAGTTGGCAGCCTCTGGCCGTTTGCCTTTTTCCACTGTGATTGTAGAGGAAATTCCACCGTGTGGACGCCATACCGACTGAATTCTCATCCAGCGTGGTTTGCACACAGCTTCCAGATCCGAAAAAATCTGATTGGTTACGGCTTCATAGAAAATCCCCTTTTGACGAAAATCCTGCAGGTAGAGCTTGTAGGATTTTAATTCCACGCATACTTGACCGGGCACGTAGCTCAGGATGATTTCGCCAAAGTCGGGATGACCCGTCTTGGGACAAACCGAGGTGAACTCCGGCGCATTGTGGCGGATAATATAATCGCGTTCAGGGAACGGATTGGGAAAAGTTTCGAGCATCTCACTCATGATAATTTCATTTGCAACGGGTATTCGAACACTTACGGACACCCCGTTCCAATACAAGCAAAAGAAAAGAGCACCCGACTGCAAGCGCGATGCGCTGCAAACAGGATTCTCCCTTGTATTTTAAGGGAAAATCAACGATTTACCGTGGAAATACGACCCGGGATCCGGTTTCAGCAATCTGGAAGCCAATACGGCACATCCATGGCAGACAGACGTGTCAGATACGGGCGTAACCGATCACGGAAGTTGTTGTAATCACGCAGGTTATGGGGAGACCATGCGACTTCTGCCAAGGCGCAGAGACGCGGGAAGGAATGATAGTGCAACTGAAACTCTGTCGGGATATGTTCGCTCCAAAGATAACCCTGTGTTCCCAGTACGCGCAGCTCTTCCTCAGGACTGAATCCCTCTGGAATGGGATTAAAGGCGTATGCTTTTTCCAGGGAAATATTGAAATTATAGAAATAAGTGCCCTGTGTATAGGCATTTACCAGATCATGTCCGTTTGCAACTGCCTGCCGGGCACCCTTGTCGATGTGCCTCCATGCCATGACCGTTGCTCCAGGGCACAGGCCGCCTTCGGTGATTTCATCCCATCCAATCAGTTTCTTGCCTTTGGAGACAAGGAAGTCGTTGATCCGCCCGATAAACCAGCTCTGCATTTCATCCTCATTCCTGAGGCCGAGCTGTTGAATCAACCCCTGTACTTTTGCGGAACCCCTCCATTGATCCTTCACGGCTTCGTCACCACCGATATGAACGTATTCAAACGGAAACAACCCGATCACTTCCATCAGGACGTCCTGCATGAATGCAATGGTCTCGGGGCCTGGATAGAGCAGATTTTGATTCACTCCCCATTCGCCGCATACCTCTAATGGGTGTGCGATACAGCCAAGCTCAGGGTATGAGGCAATTGCCGCGTGCATGTGTCCGGGCATGTCAATCTCGGGGATTACGCTGATGTTGAGACTGGCCGCGTAATCCACCACCTCACGAATTTGTTCCTGGGTATAGTAACCACCGTGAGGGACGCCATCTCCCTTACAACCCTTGCGGTAAAACGTCTCCTTCCGCCATGCGCCGATTTCAGTCAATTTCGGATACTTTTTAATTTCGATGCGCCACCCCTGGTCATCGGTGAGATGCCAGTGGAATATATTGAGCTTCAACAGCGCCATCTGATCCAAATAACGCTTGATGACATCAACCGGGAAGAAATGTCGGGCGACATCGACCATCGCTCCGCGCCATTGAAAGCGGGCGGCATCCCGTATGATACAATGTGGAACCTCCCATTGAAATGGAGTGTCTCCGTTGGCGCGCAACGGATGCGCCGTATCAAACAAACAGGGATGCAGTAGTTGCAGCAAGGTAATGCCGCCATAAAACAGCCCCACAACAGTTGTAGCCTGAATATGAATACAGTTGCCACTGACTTCCAATGAATAGCCGTCGAGTCCCTGTTTTTCCACTGTATTCAGTTCAAAATACAAGTGCGGAATCGCATCATTGTCAGGCTTCCCCTCTGTCACTGGAAAATCCCAACAGGTACCCTTGCGGAGTTTGTCGAGTACAAGCGCCAATACCGACGCATGTACGCCCGAAACATAAACCCGGCTTTCTGACTGTAGAATTAGCATTTCACCGCCCACCTGGCTATGTGCAGGCAACGGCACGACAGATAAATTGCTTTTCATTAAGACAAACCTAAACAGATTAATACACTCAATGTGGATACCACCTGAAAAATCAGACACATACAAGTCTTAATCCAATCATCGGGGGCGAAAGATTCGGCACTGGTACATTTTGAAAAAGTCTCACGCGAAGGCGTGAAAAATTTAATGGGTGAGGCTTGGCCTTGTAGGAGGGAGAGCGCCAAACAATACCAGTACCCAAATTCCGCTAAAAGCGGTTGGAGACGGCACAGTAACGAAAGTCCTGCATTTTCCGTATCCTGCTGCCCAGTTCCAGTATCAACAGGGTCGTCTGTAAACGCGCAATGCTCCACGAGGTTTCCTGAGCCAGTTCGTCGAGTCCCCATGTTTCCCCATTGGCAAATCTGGGCCAGAGCAGCGCGGCGTCACCTGACAGACCGATTCCGCCGTCATTTTCGTGCGCCGTATTCCCGCTTGTCATGCCGGTGGAGAAGCATGGAGACAACGGCGCCAGCACATTCAATTCGCTCAGGACATCTTCCACAGAAGTCAGCAGAACTGCTCCGTCGCGAATCAAGGCATGGCATCCTCTGCTCTCCTGCTGATCAACCCTTCCAGGAACGGCAAACACGGTTTTCCCTTGTTCGGCGGCAAACTGCGCGGTAATCATACTTCCACCTCGGATATCGGTCTCCACGATAATCACCGCATCCGCCAACCCTGAAACCAGACGGTTGCGCATTGGAAATGTCTGCTTGTCAGGGCGTCGTCCAAAGGGAAATTCACTCAGTACACCCCCCTGTTCAAGGATTCGTTTGCGCAGCTCTCCATTTTCAGGCGGATACACCTGTTCCAGTCCGTGCCCGAGCACCGCCAATGTTTTGCCACCCGCATCCAGCGCTCCCCAATGGGCGGCAGTATCAATGCCACGCGCCATACCACTGATCACAACCCACCCCATCCGCGCCAGATCGCCCGCCAAAGTACGTGCCACCGACTGACCATAGGGTGTCATGCGACGCGAACCAACGATGGCAATGGAGGGTTTGGTGACCAGTTCGCTGCCTTTCCAATACAACCCCAGAGGAGGATCGGGCAAATGCTTTAATTGACCGGGATAGCGCTGGTCCTGTTGATCTATGAATTGGACGTCGTACTGCTCCAGTCGATGCAGCTCGCGTTGCAGGTCAAATTGTTTTTGCCAATGCCTTATGCTCTGGGATACCGCCGGACCCACACCATGGACGGTCATTAATTCCTGCTCGGCAAGCTCAAACAGTTTTGGGAAACGATCTCCCAGCTTTTCGCGAATCCTTGCTGTTGTAACGGGGCCAATCTCACGAATGGCGTTCAACACCAGATATACATCCTTCTCCCTCATCCTTCCATTTAGAACGAGCGCGCAGCGCGGGAGCAAGATAATCCAGCAATTGTCGGTTGCGCACAGCATTTTCACCATGTTGACGGGCGCAAAACTCCGCAGCCAACCCGTGCCAGTACACTGCCATTCCCACGATGTTCAATACGGGATAGTCATGCACCCAGCGTCCCAACAGCGCGCCCGTTATGCCAGCCAACATGTCTCCACTGCCTCCACGGGACAGCATGGGGCCACCGCGACTGGATAGCCACTGTTGCGCTCCATCGGTGATGCGGGTGACAGGCCCTTTGCGGACAAGCACACAACGACATTCCGCAGCCCATTGTTGTCCGCTGCGCTCATCTTCAGCAGCCTTCTTGCGCAATCTCTTCCACTCTCCCGCATGAGGAAGCAGAATCACGGGACCAGCCGAGGAGCTTCTTTTTTTTAGTGCATTCTCCAATTCAGGCCGCAATACATCCGCATCGAGAATCAGTGCGCCATCAAACTGACGAATCAGTTCCAGTACCAAACAGAAGGTTTCCTCATTGGCAGACAATCCAGGGCCAATCACCATGGCATCCCACTGCAATGCCGCCACAAGGATGTCACGCAGGGATTCCAGGCTCAGTGTACCTTCAGGAGTCGTCTCGGCAGGCATCCAGATCGCCTCAGGCGCCTGAGCCGACAGGGCTGGCATTAATTTGTCGGGAACCACGGCAGTCACCAACCCCGCACCTGCCTGTAGCGCAGCCATCGTCGTCAATAATGCCGCTCCTGGATAGCGCAGGCTCCCTGCCACAATACCGATCCGCCCATAATGGCGTTTGTCCGATGTGGCTTTGCGCGGTTGCAACAAGGGTTGTAAAACAGCAGCAGTCAACAAACCCGTCCGCTCTGGATAATAGGAACGCACCAGAGGATTCCAAAAGCCGATATCCAAATAACGAATACGGCCCGCATACCGCGCCGCGCCATCCGTGAACAGCGGCGCCTTGGCAATCCCCATGAGATAGGTAAAATCTGCGGGCAGCGGCGCTTCGCCCTCCGTTTCTCCCATACCACTGGGCAAGTCCACGGAGACATGCACCTGTGCGATCCGCATCCGCTGTATCCAGGTGAGGGTATGTAGCCAGCCTTCAGGCAGAGGCGGACGAAAGCCCAGCCCGAATACTCCATCGATCAACAGCGCATATTGTCGCTCCAACAGGGCTTGTTCACGCCCCAGGCAAAATGTTTGAATTCTCTCTCCCGCATCCCGCTGCATATCACGCCACACCTCCCTTACCAATGGATAAAGGTTGTTTTCCCCTTCCCACAGAATTGTCAGGCGGGCTTGCGGGTGCCGCTGCAACAGATCTCCCGCCGCAATCAGCGCATCACCGCTATTGTGTCCCTTGCCTGCCAACACAAGTATATCCGGGGCTTGCGGCCAGCTTGTGATTTCCTGAAAATCATCCTCTATTGCCAATGCAAGCAAGCGGCCCGCCTGGTGCAGCGCAGCTCTTTGCAATCGCTCATCAGAGAGCAAACGGGCCTCCAGGGCACGGCTTTCCGCAATGCTCAGTACGGGAACCACCACAGAGTCTGTGCCAGGCATAATCGTCATCCTGTTGAAGCCACATAACGTACAATAGCGGCAATGGCCTGCCCGTGATCCTGTGTATGGGTCAGGCTGATCATGACCTCATTTCCTCCCATCTGCCGCAATAGGGTTTCCCCCAGTTCATCCAATACAATATATGGCTCTCCCTGTCCTCCTTTCATCACACATGCAGAAGTCCATCCCAAGGTTTCCCCGATGCCTGTGCGGAACGCTTTTGCCACAGCCTCTTTGGCTGCAAAGCGCGCTGCGAGCCCTGGATACGGATTTCTGCAGCGCATACAATATTCGATCTCTTCCTGCGAATATACCCGTTGCAGAAAACGTTCCCCCTGTCGTTGATGAATCCCGCGAATACGATCCACTTCCACCAGATCAATACCGATCCCAAGCAAAACACCCCCCGCAAGATCTGGAATCTGAGTTGAATTCATTGCCTGAATTGTCTGCATTTCCCTCCCCCGCGACAACTTCAAAACGAGCCGCTGGCAGAGAAGTTTCAAAAAACGCTTTTCATGATTGAGCATCGGGAATATCCCCGCTATAGGTTATACCTTTGCGAACATGAATTCAGGGGATAAAGACAATACTCATGATCTCTATGCGGTCCGCCTTGCCAAGCTGAAGGCTCTTCAGGAAAGCGGGAAGGATCCTTTTCGTGCCAACTGGGAACAAAAAAACACATCCGGGGAGGCGCTGGCGTTGTTGCCCGAAGGTCAGGATGAAGGCCCCGAAGTCAGCGTGGCAGGACGTCTGGTGGTGTTTCGTGTCATGGGCAAGGCCAGTTTTGTCAAAATCCAGGATAGACACGGCCCAATCCAGCTCTATGTCACCCGTGATCTGGTCGGCGAAGAAGCCTACAACCAGTTCAAGAAGCTGGATACTGGAGATTTCATTGGCGCCCGCGGTTCCTTGTTTCGCACCAAGACGGGAGAAGTCACCGTGCGTGTGGAAGAATTTGCCCTGGTTGCCAAGGCATTGCGTCCGCTTCCTGAAAAATGGCACGGGTTGACGGACAGCGAACAGATCTATCGTCAGCGCTATCTGGACCTGATCAGTAACCAAGAGTCCCGTGAGCGCTTTGTGACCCGCAGCCGCATTATCTCCGCGATTCGCCGTTTCCTTGAGGACAGGGGGTTTCTCGAAGTTGAAACACCCGTTCTGCAGAACATTTCAGGCGGCGCCGCCGCGCGTCCATTCGAAACTTATTTCAATGCGTTGAGCAGTCCATTCTTTCTGCGCATTGCCTTGGAGCTACACCTCAAGCGCCTGTTGGTGGGGGGCCTGGACCGCGTGTTTGAGCTTGGACGGGTGTTTCGCAACGAAGGCCTGTCCCGCCGTCACAATCCCGAATTCACCATGCTGGAGGTCTATCAGGCCTACAGCGATTTCCGTGGAATGATGAAACTGGTGCGGGAACTGGTGGCACATCTCTGCCAGCAAGTGTTGGGAACGGATAAAATCACCCGCTCCGACGGTACTGTGATTGATCTGGGCGGCACCTGGCGCGAAGCACGCTACAAGGATTTGGTGATTGAGGCGACGGGAGATCCCGACTGGTTCTCCCGCAGCAAGGAAGAAAAGCTGGCTGCGACCAGACGTATGGGAATTGAGGTCAATCCTGACCTGGAAGACTACGAGGTCACTGGCAATGTATTTGAAAAGAAAGTCGAACCGACCCTGATTCAACCGACCTTTGTGACGCACCTGCCCAAGGAGTTGTGCCCGCTGGCCAAGCTCAACGAAGAAGATCCTGCACTGATTGACGTATTCGAGTTATGCATCAACGGACAGGAGATTGCTCCTGCCTACTCGGAGCAGAACGATCCCGTTGTGCAAAAGGAGATGTTCCTGCAGCAGGTTGGCGAGGAGATCCAGAATATGGACCATGATTTTATTCTGGCGTTGGAACACGGCATGCCGCCTGCTGGCGGAATGGGAATCGGCATTGATCGGTTAGTCATTCTGTTGACGGGAGCCGACAGTATCCGCGACACTATTTTGTTCCCTGCCCTGCGGCCTGTTTCCGTCTCTCCACAGGAAACCACGGAAGAGACAACCCAACCCTGATTCCCGAACCTCATGCTCTGGACCTTTCAGCTCGCCCTTCGCCAGCTATTTCCGTTCGGAAGAAAGTTTCCATTCTATTCGGTAATATCCGTGCTCGGTGTTACCCTCGGGGTGGCTTTGCTGGTTATCGTCGAAGCGGTCATGCTTGGCTTCGGTCGGGAGCACAGAGAGAAAATCATTGCCACTACGGGTCATGTGCAAATCTTTGGCAACAGTTATTTTCACGATGCCGAGGAATGGATTGCCAAATTACAGGAAGATCCTGACGTGCTGGCTGCCACTCCGTTTGTGGTGGGAAAGCTGATGATCCTGTTTCGCGACCGTCCTGCCTTTCCCAATGTGCGGGGATCCGACCTGTTGCGGGAAACCACCGTACTTCCAATCAACAAATACATGGTGGAGGGAAAATGGGACGATCTCGATGACAGCACTGTTTTTCTGGGACAGGGCCTGGCACGCGCACTGGGAGCAGCCGTTGGTTCCAAAATTGAGGTCTACTCGCCCCTGATGATCCATCGTTTTGAAAAAGACGAGGTATTCATGCCGCGCGAACTGGAGGTCGCAGGCATATTTAGCACTGGCTGGCATACCTTTGACAACGAATTGATGCTGCTTTCCAAGCGTCAACTGCAAGAACTATTCGGCCTCAATGACAGTGTACACGGCATCTCCATCAGGTTGCGCGATCAGGTCGATGTGGACGATTTCTGCGAACGCTGGAACCAAAAATTGTCTGACAGTTTATTCGCCTACAGTTGGATGGATCTGAACCACGACTTTCTGTGGATCCTCCAATTCGAACGTAACATGATCTTTTTTCTGCTGATTTTTGTGGTTCTGGTGTCCGCCTTTGCGATCATGAGTTCGCTGATGAACCATGTTGTTACCAAGACGCGGGAAATCGGCCTGCTCAGATCCATGGGCGCCAAACCATTACAGATTGCCGCGCTGTTCTGTTTTCAAGGATTATGGGTCGGCATTATCGGCACCAGTGCGGGGATTATACTCGGCTGGCTGGCGGTACATTTCCGCCTGAATATCATTAAATTCTTCACCAGTGTGACTGGCGGGGAAGCAGCCATGGCGCGCTTTTACCAATTTGCCGAGATACCAGCGCACATCGCCTCGCAAGATGTGATCAAGATTACAATTGCCACCCTGCTGCTCTCTACACTGGCTGGTGTGATCCCTGCCATCCGTGCAGCCCGCCTGAAACCCGCAGATGCCTTGCGCAATGAATATTAAACCACTTCATCGACATCAGGTCCTGCGTGCTGTGAACATTCAGAAGCGCTTTCGCATCGGCAATACCATGATTCCTGTGCTCAACGGCGTGGATCTCGAACTGACGGCTGGTGAGATTGTCAGTATTCAGGGGGAATCAGGCTCTGGGAAAACCACCCTTTTGCATATTCTTTCCTGTCTGGAAACACTGGATAGCGGAGAACTTTACTGGAATCAACAGCCTGTCCATTCCCTGCGCCCCGCCCAGGTTCACAGGCATCGCTCGCGACTGATTGGCATGGTGTTCCAACATCCCCATCTGGTTCCTGAGTTAAACACCACCGAGAATGTGCTGTTGGCCGCAAAAATCGCAGGTAATCACAGCGGAACTGTCACCCGCGCCAAGGATCTGCTTACCCGCCTCGGGCTGCAGCATCGCTTGAATCATCCCGTACAGAAACTCTCTGGTGGAGAAAAACAACGGGTGGTCATCGCCCGCTCCCTGATCAACCGCCCACCTGTTCTACTGGCAGATGAACCAACAGGAAATCTCGACGAACAGACCTCAAGTGAGGTATTCTCCCTTTTTCTCAATGTCATCAAGGAAGAACACACAGGTGTTCTTCTGGTCACCCACAGCCCTGCTCTAGCCAAGCGTGCGCACCACTTGAAACGACTTCATCTCGGCAAACTGGAAAGCATCCATGTCTGATACATCTTCTTCCACAGTTTTTTCGTTGGCACGGCCTGAAATCGCTGCCATGGAGGCCTATACCCCTGGTATTCAACCCCGCGACAGCGGTTGGATTAAACTGAATACCAACGAGAAGCCCTATCCCCCCTCACCCTGTGTGCATGAAGCGATTCTAAAAACACTGGGATCAGAGGCCTCGTCCCTACGTCTTTATCCAGACCCTCAGAGTTCCAGGGTGCGCAGTGCCATTGCACAATACCACGGTGTGGATGCGGCAAATATCTGTGTTGGCAACGGCTCCGATGATATTCTGAATTTACTGATTCGGGTCTTTGGAGGCGACAACCGCGCAGTTGGCTCCATCACGCCAAGCTATTCCCTTTATCAGAAACTGGTCGAGGCACAGGGCGCCCCCTGGGTGGAAATCCCATTCACCGAAGACTTCTCATTGCCAGTGGAACAGGCGGCAGCCTGTGGCGCCAACCTGCTGTTCCTCACTTCTCCCAATGCACCCACAGGGGTTGGTTTTACGCTCGATCAGATTTCTGATCTGGCAACGCGTTATCGTGGGATTTTGGCAATTGATGAGACTTATATCCAGTTTGGCGGCGTATCCGCATTGGAACTACAAAATGAATTTCCTCATATTGTGATCACCCGTTCTTTTTCCAAGGCCTACAGTCTGGCTGGATTGAGGCTCGGTTATGCGATCGCAAGCAAGGAGATTATTTCCCTGCTCGATCGCGTGCGCGACAGCTATAACGTGAATCGCCTGTCCCAGGTGGCGGCAATCGCAGCGATTGAGGACAAGCCCTACTACGAACGGATTTTCTCCAGTATTATTCATACGCGCGAGGAATTCGCCGCATGGCTGAAGGAACGCGGTTGGTTTACCTATCCAAGCCAAAGCAATTTTGTATTCACCAGACCAGCCGATAAGCGGGGGCAGCACTCCGCTGAAATCGCCCATTCCTGTTATCGCTATCTTCTCGACCAAAAGATTTTAGTCCGCTATTTTGGTCAACATAAACTGACTTCCTCGTTCCTGCGTATCTCTATCGGGACTCCGCAGGAAATGAAACAAACCATGAACGTTATCGAATCCTGGCAATGACCGCACGTACCGCACAGATCGAACGCAATACTGCTGAAACTCAAATCAAAGCCGAGTGGAACCTGGATGGCTCAGGTAAAAAGGACATCCAGACTGGTATCCCTTTCTTCGACCACATGCTGGAGCTGTTCACCTGGCACGGGCGTTTTGATTTGATGTTGCGCGCCAGTGGGGACTTGGCCGTGGACTATCACCACACGGTGGAAGATGTTGGCCTGGTGTTGGGACAACTATTGCGCGAAGCGCTCGGAGATCGGCGTGGTATCCGTCGCTATGGCTCCTTTTTACTGCCCATGGATGAAGCGCTGGTCCTGGCGGCTGTTGACTTGAGCAATCGTCCCTATCTGGTCATCAACCCACCGTTGAACGGACAGTGGGTGAGGGATTTCCACCTGGCGCTATTGCCTGAGTTCTTTCAGGCGCTTGTAAACCAGGGTGGCTTCAACCTGCACCTGAATCTGCAGTACGGCAGTGAGCCACACCACATTGCCGAAGCCATGTTCAAGGGACTGGCCCGTGCGCTGCGCATGGCAGTCGAAATTGAGCCAGGCCGCGAATCAGAAATTCCCTCCACCAAGGGAAAGTTGGTCTGACCTCGCTTTCGGCTCTGGGCTTCAGTGTGATAGGCCTGCCAGTCAGTTTTTCGAGAGGCTCTTCGAAGAAGGTCGGGGTAAACGGAGTAGGCTTGTCGAATGGTTGCCCGGCATGGATTCGAACCATGACAAACAGAGTCAGAGTCTGTTGTGCTACCGTTACACCACCAGGCAATGGAGAAAGAACAGAGAATGTGAAATCAGGAGTCTGTTGTCAAATCAAAGCCAGTCATGATTTGTAGAAAATCCACATCACATTCGGGTCACGGCTGCCTTCGCGCGAGCCTTTTCCCAAATGAATCCATTGTCCGGCTTGTCCACTCCCTAAAAAGATGGCTTCCAGTCTTCCAGTTCCACCTGTGGATAGCGACGCCCATTGAAATAATTCCAGCGAAAACGAAATGCAATGTCTACGGGGACTCCTGCGGGCAGTGGATTATCCAGCATCTTCCACCCTACCCCTGCCAGCCAGTTGCCATCCGGAAGATAAATCTGAAAACGAATATGATCCTGGCCAAACTTTTCAGGAGCACGCTTCAGAACCAGCTTTCGCAGAGCAAAAACGGGTTCTGGATTTCCTTGTCCGAAGGGATGAAATACGCTCAGTGTTTCCAATAGTTCCTCGTTCAAATCCTCCAGCCCAACCTCACAGGCAATCTCCAGTTCAGGCTCCACAGGCTCTTTGCCAAGCGCATTTGCCACGGCCTTGTTGAAAAACTCCTGAAATGCAGGGACATTTTCTTGTTTCAGCGATACCCCGACAGCCATGGGATGCCCCCCCCATGATTCGAGGAGAAAATCACCAGCCGACAAAATATCAACCAGGCTCATGCCGCGCACGGTACGCCCCGAACCTTTTGCTAATTCCCCTTCTGCTCCCAACACAATACAGGGACGGTGATACTTGCGGCTGATACGGTTTGCCACCACCCCCACTACGCCAGGATGCCACTGTTTATCGAAC
>CAZYDZ010000056.1:10093-12406 GCA_964646535.1 uncultured Opitutaceae bacterium | reverse complement strand
AGTTGTTGTATGCTCCTGAGATTGCGGAGAAGATCTTGTTGCTCACTTGGGATAGCGATTATGGTCGCAGTGGTTCGTTTCTCACGGTGAATGGAAATAGTTTTCATGGTGATAACAATGATCTGTTCTTCCTGGACTTTGAGGGTTACGACTATGAGTTTCAATTGGTCTATGACGATGGCGCTGGTGAAATCTTCCTGAACGTCACCGCCATCCCTGAACCAACCACCATCGCCCTGCTGGCAGGCCTGGCCTTGGCGGGAGCGGTCATCTACCGTCGCCGCAAGAACGCGGTCGCCTGATACGTTCCTGATCATTGAACCGCGGGTTTTCGCAGGGAATTTTTTTCTCACGAAGACGTGAAGGGCATAAAGAAGGAAAAGGCCGGGATATTTTTAAGGGCTGTTCGATGCGCTTTTAGCCCAATGCTGTAGGAGCGGCTTTGGGCCGCGACCCAGATGTGGTGGTGGCTTTGTGATAGATATCCAACCCATGGGCGGCTCCGTCTGTTTGCATAATTTTACTATTGACAGGATAAAACGGTGGTGTGAAATTGACCGCAGAGTTCCTCTTCAACCCCTTTGTTCTTCTATGGAGACTATGCCAAAAAAATACCACCCTTTTTCTGTTACCTTCATTCATCGCTGGCTCGGCGCAGTGCTTTTGGTTATGTTTGCCTGGACCCTGCGGGGACAGACACCGCCTGCTGTGACCGATACGTGGACGGGCAGTTTCCTCAACCCGTTCTGGGAAACAGATGGGAACTGGTTAAGTGGCACCAAACCAACGTTTAACGCAACCACCACCGTGCTTGGTTTTGGTGAATCGGATGGCGGCTATTACGAATCAGAAAACACGACAGTAAAAACCACCATGTCGGATCTGATTTTCCTTCCTGGCGCTGGAGCGTACACCTTGTATGGCTGGAGTATTCATTTCAATAGCGGTACAGCGATCAGAAATACCATTTACAATCTCAGTGATGAGGTGCAAACGATCGAGAACAATCTTTATATTACACGCAATATCGCGTTTGATATTCGTTCGGGTGGGTTGATCTGGTCGGGTAGTGCAGAGACGGTTAAAAACACAGGCACAGGTACTTATCTGCTCACCAAAAGAGGAGCAGGAGAGATGATTGTCAGAGGCAACCTGATTCCGAGGGATCAGGATCCATTGGCCGAAGAGGGGGATATCTATAGTAAATTGAACTGGGCGCTAAACGCGGGAACCTTGACCTTTGACCTGAATTCGCCTGGTTTCGCAACGGAGAAGTCTGTTTTTAGTCTCAACCGTGGTACCTTGAAAGTGGTCGGTGCGGAAACCGGAACGTCCACGTTGGATTTGGGAGATTTCCAACCTCTGAACAATTACTACGCACATAATATTGTGATTGACGATAGTAATGGGGGAGATGGCACCACTCTGCGGTTTACCGAGATGATTACAGGGCATTCCTCCAGCCCTGGGCAACAGTTTGCGAATCAATGGGCTGCCGTGATGAATATCGATTACCGCCTTGCCCATGAAGACAGCGCCGTTCGTTTCGAAGGCCTGCGGGTGCAGCAAGATAAGACCAATCCGGCCAACCTTTATTATACCCCTCTCCGTAATGGTATCATTAATTTCATTACCGTCACGGATAGTACGGGCGCGGGTTTTGCCACGGTGGATGACAGTGGCGATGAGTACGGTAACGACGCCAAGCTCATCCGTTATACGGATTGGACGACTCTCCCGACATCAGGGTACGATGCGAATACCAACTATCGGATCACAGAAGATTTACAAATAACGGGTAGCGCCACCGCCTATACACTCACACTGGGTGGAAGCGCAGGCGGTACCTTGAGTTCTTTGAGTCCAACTGCTGACCTGAATACGACATACCTTCTGATGGAGGGAGGCGCAGGGGATTGGACGATAGATCTTTTTTCTTTGGCACGGGGAAAAAGTGGTGCCCGCATCATGCAGCACAGTATGGATGGTGTCCTGATTATTTCCAGTACACTGGGGAAGACAGGCACGCAGGAGCCGAAAAATGCGGTATATGGATTTACCGGGCCCGGTACCATACGCTTGACGGGTGATGGCGATCACAGTCTGTTGTTTCCTGTTTATGTGGACGGGGTGAAGACAGATGATATTTCAGTGGGCGGTTATTCCGCTCTTAGTACTGACGGCTTCATTGTTTCTTCGGCTCGCCTGGAGATTGATGGACTGGGAGCCGCCACGACCTATCAGGTGCAGGTATATGAAGGTACTTTGGCAGGAAAAGGTCAAATTGGTGGTGGACCGAAGTGGGTCTTTCTC
>CAZYDZ010000056.1:0-10083 GCA_964646535.1 uncultured Opitutaceae bacterium | reverse complement strand
GGAGGCGGGCCGTCTGGCCAGGTCATCCATCTGAATGGAGATGATCCCATACGCCATACGGAGATTAAATTGTTTGCCGGTGCAACCCTGGATGGAAGCAACATCGGCCAGAAGGCGCTCACGATCTATGGTAACGTGACCATGAATGATGAGTCGTCTTACCATATGACAATCGCTGAAAGCCGTGGCGACCCATTGTCTGTGTTGAGTACGTACGCCGTTTTACCTGGAGATACAGATCCCACGCTGATGGCAACGGCTGTCGTAACCTTAACAGGCGACCTTTCTCTGGATTTGCAGTACTCTCCAACAGTTTATGAGTGGATCGTACTGTTGGCGACTGATGGAACGATCACGGGCGCGTTTGATACTATCAATGGTAGTGCTTTCACGGGTGATTTGGGTAACGAACTTTCCTTGTCGTTCAACTCCAAAGAGTACCAGTTTTATCTCGTCTACGATTATGATATGGGTGATGGTATGACTGGAATCGCCCTGCAAGCCATCCCTGAACCAACTACCATCGCCCTGCTGGCAGGATTGGTCTTGGCCGGAGCGATCATCTACCGTCGCCGCAAGACTGCGGTCGCCTGACACCGATTTTAATAAGACCGCTTGGACGACAATAACGGACGACACGGAGGTCGTCCCTCCGGTCGGGTTGGCTCCAATTGGGTAGGGCGCTTTCTCCGAAAGTGCCGTTGCATCTTCGCATATATCCCCGGCAGCCCGGGACAGGCAGCCCTACCTTTGGCATCTGCGTTCATCGGCGCAATCTGTGGTTCCTTCTTCCCTTCTGCATGGTTTGCAGCTAATAGTCTTTTCAGTGGGTAGGAGACTCTGTTAGACAGAGGCAATATGGCATTGCTTTATTCGAGAAGCTTTGGAGATGAGGGGTTGCCAGCGCTGGTGGTTCTGCACGGGTTGATGGGGTCGTCGCGCAACTGGTTGGCGGCAGCACGCGATCTGGCGACATTCGCGCATGTGCATTTGTTGGATTTGCGCAATCACGGGCAGTCTTTTCATTCCAGGAAAAATGACTATGCCTCTATGGTGGACGATGTATTGGCCTGGATGGATCATCAGGGATTGGAGCAGGCACATTTGATGGGACACAGCATGGGAGGGAAGCTGGCGATGTGTCTGGCTTGTTGGCATCCGCAGCGTTTGCAGTCGCTGATCGTGGTGGATAATGTGCCACGCCACCATAGCGCTTATTTTGAGAAGGAAATTCACGCATTGGCTGAGTTGGATATTGCGTCTCATTATTCACGCAGTGAACTGGAGCAGAAGCTGGAACAGAGAGTGCCTGCCTGGGCCATGCGCAAGTTCCTGATCAGCAGTCTGGTACGAGATGAGGAGAACGTTCGCTGGCAATGGCAGGCCAACATACCCGTTTTGAAGAAATCACTGGATGTTTTGGCAGGCAATCCACTGCGGGAAGGGGATAGTTATGCGGGAAAGACCCTGTTCATTATGGGAGGAGAGTCACCGTTTGTTGGGAAGGGTGAGCGAGATAGCATCTCTGTATATTTCCCTGCCGCCCGTGTCATTGATATTCCAGGAGCAGACCACAATCCTCATTTCAGCCAGCGGGTCGCATTTGTTGAGGAAGTGCGTCGGTTCCTGAGTAGATAAGAAACCACCGATTGGTGTCTTGTAGGAGGGGCTTTATGTCCCGACACATAACCACACACATTCGGTCGGGGCATAAAGCCCCTCCTACAGGGCGTAATCCGCGGTTCTTCCGACATCAGACTGCTTTTAATAAAGAAGCCAGGGCTGGCGTTGCTCTCTGAAGTTCTCCAGTCCGGGGGCCCATGATTGAATAATGTCTGGTATTGGGATCCCTTGTAGAAGAGCATCGGACAGTCTGGGATTTCCTGCCAGACGTGCAAAGCCTGCTTTGTGAAAAAATGTAGATGGGTCGGGCGCCTGTTCAAGAACGGCTTGCAGCAGGTGAAGCCCACAGGCAACCGGGGAGAATATGTCGGTGTTGGTAATCGTGATTTCAATACCGTTGATCGGAATATTTTCGAATTTGGGATTCTGTGCCTTGCCCTGAATGGAGTGGGGAGTGAGCTGACACGGGGAAAATGCGACTCCTTGTAGTGTTGACATTTCCAACGAGTGTAACAGGCGTTGTGGATTTGCCCATGGGGCGCCAATAAAACGAAACGGAATTTCTGTTCCGCGTCCCTCACTGGCTACGGTTCCCTCAAATAGACAGGTGCCAGGATAGACTTGTGCTGTGGCAAAGTCCGACAGGTTGGGGCTGGGAGGAATCCATTCGCGCTGCAGATCGTTCCATGTTTGGTTACGGCTCCATCCGTGCATCGGGATCACTTCGAGTTTGAGCGAGTCCAGTCCTGGAAGCCAGCGTTCCCGCTGGATTGCCCGTGCTATTTCACCGACTGTCAGTCCATGGACGATTGGAATCGGATAGAGCCCAATAAAAGATTGTTGGTCAGGCTGAAGTATGGGTCCCTCGACATGCTCTCCGCCAAGCGGATTGGGCCGATCCAGAACCACCATATGGATTTCTGCTTCCGCGGCGGCCTGCATGGCGTAGCCAAGCGTGGAAATATAAGTGTAAAAACGGGCGCCAACATCCTGTATATCAAACACTAACACTTCTATCCCTGCCAGCATGGCGGGCGTTGGTTTCTTGGTCTTGCCGAACAGGCTGTAAATGGGAATGCCCGTAACGAAATCCCGCCCATCGGTGATTTTCTCGCCTGCCGCAGCATGCATCCGCACCCCATGCTCTGGTCCGAACAAGACTGCCGGTGCGAGGTCTGTCTGTTCTGTCAGAAAATCGATCAATGACCGATTTCCAACCACTGCCGTAGGATTGGTGATCAATCCGATCCGTTTTCCCTGTAAAAGATCTAATCCCGAAGCAATCAATCCATCTGCACCAGTCTGCATGACCTTGCTGTTGCGTGACTTGTCTCCATTATTGATTCTCAAGGAAACCTGCTTTCTTATACAAGTTGTTGTGTATAGAATAATTCATTGCCGAAAGAGTATATAACGAACTTCTTTTGTGGAACCTTTTCCAGTACACACGGTCAATATTTCAAGGCAGGAGAGTCCTGTCTAACGATATTTTTTACATATACATAGGAACATGATAAATATACGAACCCTTCTCACCAAATCTCTTATTGGTTTGTGTCTATTGGCAGGGGGTGCGATGACACCAATCCTCGCATTTACTCCAGACAACCCCAACTCGGAAGAGTTTAAGAAAAATGCGCAGGCCAACAGAGGCCGGATTGAACAGTCTCTCAAGGAAAGCGGGACCAAGACGGATATCGTCTGGTTTTCGGTGGTGCCGATGAGCGATATTATGCGTGCCGGTGATGTTTGGCCTACGGATGGAGAACTCAATGGTACACTGCGGGTCGTGTTGGCACAAGATGAGTATGAGCCTGCGTCTTTCCAGCTTTTCTCCTTCAAGGATCGCAAGAATGTGACGTTTTCCGTTCCCGATCTGAAAAGCGGGGATGGCGCTGTGTTAAGTGCGGACAAGCTCGATCTGAAGGTCGTCAAAATCTGGTATCAGAATGGCAATCGCTGGCACAGCTATTTTCAGGATACAGGATTGCGCCTCATCCCCGAGCTGCTGCTGAAAGATGAGAATTTAATCAAGGTCGACACGCAAAAAGTCGCAAATTATGCCCGTATCCATGAGGGGAAAAAGGATTGGCATCAATGGATTAGCGCCCCGATCGAATTGGATAAATCGCCGCAATATCACCAGCCTGATATATTCCATGCGCGCAAGCACGCTGGCTTTGCGGATGCCAAAACCTTACAGCCGGTTGTTCTTGAAGCCAACCAGTTCAAGCAGTTTTTCCTGACTGTACATGCGGACAAGAATCAGAAGCCTGGAATTTATCAAGGAACCATTACGGTCAATGAAAACAACCGCAAGATACTGGATGTTCCCGTGGCAGTGCGTGTGTTGCCCTTTGAGTTGCCAGCCCCCAAAGCCTATCGGGAACTGGACAGGCCCTTTATCGCTTCCGCAATGGGGTTGATTGGCATGCGAATGGACGACAAGGATTTTCGCGATATTATGATCAATTTCAAAAAGCACAACCTGACCCACCCTACTTCTCCTGGCGAAGCGGGTTCGGAAGAGGATTTTATTGCCCTCATGAAAGAACTGGATTTCCCTACCGATCCGTTCATGGGCGTGATCAAGGGCTTGGGCTGGCTGGGACATGGTACCCGATTGTCTTTCGACGAAGTGATGCAGACAAAGAGGGCCGCGGAGCAAACCAGGGATTTCTATAAAAAGCATCTCGGTCACACGAATGTAATGGTTTCTTACGGAGATGAGAATGGTCCTGTGTGGATTGTGGCGATGCGAGACTGGTTCCAATATTTTGATGAATACGGTATTCAGGTAGGAACCTCAGGTCACCAGCACATGTTATACAAAGCAGGTTACGCATGGGATTGGCACAATATGGGAGGCCAGCCTGACAAGACCGACTATATCAAGCCCTGGCGTGAAATTGGTGACAGTATCGGGTTTTATGCGGGCCAGCATACGGGGGTGGAGAATCCTTCGTTCGTGCGCCGCCAGAACGGTATGCTCGGTTATATGAACGGGCTGAATATCATATATAATTACCATTTTGATCCATTGGCTTGGAATGATCTCAGCCACGGACTCTATCGGCCTATGACCATTGCCTACCTCAGTGGAGACGGGTTGGTGGATACCCTGCAATGGGAAGCATACCGCGAGGCCGTAGACGATGTTCGTTACGCAACCAAATTGCAGCAATTGATTCAGCAGGCGCTCGACTCTGGTAGCGTTGCACGCAAACAGGAAGCTAAGAAAGCGTTGCAATATCTTGCTCTGCTCAATCCACAGCAGGCGGATCTGAGTGCGGTTCGCATGGAGATGATTGAATACATTCTCAAATTGATGGAACTCGCTAAATAACCTGGAGAATTCAGAATATGAATATGAAGACTTTATTGATTGTTGGAGCTTTGATAACGGGTTCCTCTGCTCTCTTCCAGCATGCTGTTTGCGCCCAGGCTCCCGCTGCGGCACAGCAGCCTGCGTCCGCAACGGACGAATTGTTTAATGATGCGTTGAAGGTGGCGAAGACGAACCACGTCGAAAATACCAGAAAGGCAGTGGATGCGACACTGGCTCGCACCGATTTGACTCCTGAGCAGCGCGCACAACTCCTGATGGAAATGGGGCGTGTTTACAATCAGGTCAACCAGCGTCCCAATGCAGCCAAGTCTTATGCCGAGGCCCGTGCGGTTCCTGGAATCAGTACGGCCATGAAATATGATACGGCTCTTAATGAAGCGGAAGTGTTGTGGAGAATTCAGTTTACACCAGGTTTCCACAGTCGTCTGGAGTATCATTATTTCGATACGTACATCGATCAGGCCATTCAGGTCTGGAAGGAAGTATTGGCGTTGCCTGATCTGACCAATGCGCAGAGGATCAATCTGTACCGTCTGATTGCGGACGGTTATCTGGAAAAGAAAGATACTGCGACGGCAGAGCGCACTCTTGAACAGGCGTTGAAGCTACCGAATCTCACGCCTGAAGAAGGGGATCTGGCAAAACTGAATTATGCCAATGTTCTCAGACGCCAGGGAAAAGAGGAGCAGGCTAAGAAGCTCTATCAAGAATTGTTCTTGTCCAACAAATTGGTGTCGCAGCAACGCAATCAGGTGATTCATTCCCTGCTGGAGTTTGAAAAGGGCGAGGATGCAAAGAATGCATTGCGCCAAAAGCTGGGAGTGAATGTTGTTCGTAGCAGTCGGGAGGTTTTAGCGGATGCCACCGCTGAGGCAAATTCCCGTTGGAATGCCTACCGTAGCCTGATTGCCGAACTGGTCCGCAACGGGGAACTGAAAGAAGCCAAATCCTTGTCGGAAACGTATGCAGATGGGTTTTTCAGTGCGAACAAGGGATGGACATTCGCTACCGCCTTCGATCAGCGTCTGTCTCTTTCACAGGATCCCCAGTTCCAGCTGTGGGTGGGGGAGATGTCGGTTAAACAGAATGAAACAAGCCTCTTCGGATGGCAGCAAATTCAGGCCGCTGGCCATGAGTTGAAGCGGGTGGATCTTGAGAAGCAAGCGCTACGCAAGATATTGGAAATCAATACCCGCTTGAATGCTGTCCAGCGGGTCGACCATGAGATCGAACTGGTGATCCTGGATAGCGGGGATCAACCGGATCGCGTGTTGAAGGGTGTCGCGGCTGTTCTGGAGCGGGCAGAGGGATTAAAAGCAAAAGAACAAATGGATGCCCTGCTCACAGGTGCGAAATTTGCGCTCAGGAAAAACTATGAAGCCACTGCCAGACGCCTGCATGAGCAGCATGGCAAGCTGATCGTCAATGAACCGAAACGGTCCCTCCCGATCACATTCATTGCCAATGGTCCGAAGGATATCAGTGAGTTTCTGAACAGCGCATACTTCAAGGATCTGAAAAATCGCGGGGCGCTTGATCGCAAGTACTCTGGAGACGTTAAGCTCTTGATGGAAACCGATACTGCCAATGTAGGCCGCGTGATGACCCAGGCGGATGGCCAGGCTGTGCGCTTGGATACCACCACAGGTTATGGTACCGATATTCAGCGGCAGGCGGAAAGCGCAACCTCTGGCGAATATACATTCTTTACTGCATCCTGTGATGAAGATGCGGTCTATCTGTTTTTCTTTGTGCCAGTGGATGCAGCGCGCGCACAAAAAATTCGCGAAGGGACAGCCGCAATCGGCGGCTTTGAGGTCACCTTGGCTGAAGGGTACCAGATGCCTTATTCCTGTCTGATTATTGACGGGCCGAACAATCCGGAGATCATGGATGGTTTTATCACCCAGTACAATAATCCTCACTATCGGATTAAACAATTACAGCAAAAGAATACCAAGGTGGATTTCCGTACCCTCGACAATGGTGTGGCCATGCTGATCAGCTTCACCTGGGATGCTTTCATCAAATTGCCCAAGGATGGTGATAAGTGGTACCTGGAGCCGATCCATTGGGAAAAGAATGGTTGGACCTGGGGTGGCAGTAACTCTGTTCACTGGCGTGAAACGCAGGGTGAACTGGTGTTTCAGAATATGACTCCGGAAAACCGTACTGCGATCAAGCGCCGTCTGTTGCAGCAGGCCCGGTCCGTATGGAGTCGTGAGCTGTCTGCGCGCGACAACGGTTATGTGGACTTTATGATGGATAATCAACTGGGAGACCAGCAGTTCTATCAGGAAGTGGTTATGCCTTTGGTTGAGAAGTATGGCGCTTATGCCAATCGCATTGGCGGCAATATGACGGATCAGAATGTCAACGAAATCTATGATGCCGCCTATGACTTCCTGATCAATACACGATATCATCTGGAAGCCTTGCGTAACCAGTATCTGTTAAAGAAACATACTGAGAATCCTTGAGGATATCGTTCAGTTTTATATGATGAAAGGCCTCTGGGTAACACCAGGGGCCTTTTTTCAAGTAAACCAATCAGCCTATGAGTACCAGTCATTCAGAGCACGAAAAATTTATCCTTCGGGCAATCGGGCTTTCCAGAAAAGCTTCGTTGGAATTCGGGACGGGAGGCGCGTTTGGCGCGCTTATCGTGAAGGATGGTAAAGTGATCTCTGAGGGAATGAATCGGGTCGTGGCAAGCCACGATCCGACTTGGCATGGTGAAATGGAAGCCATCCGTCTTGCTTGCATTACCCTGCAGAGTTTCAAGCTGCCGGGCTGTATCCTCTACACTTCTTCAGAGCCCTGCCCGATGTGCATGGCGGCCTGCTATTGGGCGGGCCTCGAACGGGTCTTCTACGCAGCCACGGTGGAGGATGCGTTGAAGTATGGCAATTTTGATGATCGACCGATTTACGAACAGCTTGCCTTGCCAAAGGAGAAGCGTTCGATCAAGCTGACCCAGCTTTGTCAGGAGGAGGCGGTTGCGGTATGGAAGGAATACCAGGCCAAACCAGACAGGATTCAGTATTAAACTCAATCAGGTAAATAGGGGCTCTGCGAAAATCTGTGTCATCTGTGGTTTCTCCGTCTCAGGTCGCGGCGTAAAGCCGCTCCTACGGTAGTCATTTCTGTAAGGAGAGGGTCAGCGGGATCTCGGCGGAAAGGATTTCCATGCTGTCAGTGGTGAGAAAGCGGATACGTGGCTGTTTTGCAGTCGATACCTGATATCCGTTCAGGTGCAAGACCACGCTCTTGGGAGTCGTATGAAATGCGGGGTCCCAATGAAATGTCCATCCTGATTGATCTGGAACCAACTGAAAGCTCAGTTTACCAAAATAGCTCATGGCTCCATGAACCTCTACGGGGTGGTGGCTCCAATCCTGCGGTATTCCCTGCAAGAGATGAAGCACATCTCCGTTTTCGATCCACAGCATTCTTCGCAATTGCATCAACGCCCATCCTTCCTCATGGGTTTTGTGGATGGAGACTTCGTAGAGATGTTCCCAGAAGGAGAAGGTTTCCCTGTCGGCCAGAGCGGTGAGCCCGCTGTAGAATGCGTTTAGGAAAGATTCCCGTTCTCCGCGCAGCAAATGAATTTCGGGATGGCGCGAGTAATAGGGTTGTGATTCGGCGATGGTGGATCGATGAAGATGAGCAGCGGCAACTTCCAGCATCCATTGGGCCTGTTGTCCATTTGGTTCAATCAGCCCCATATAGGTAGCGTACAAGGGGCTTATCATTGAATCGTACGCGAAGCTGGTGCGATGCGTGTAGCAGGTTTCTCCATTGAGGCCCATGGCTTGTAGTCCTGTTCCCTCTATCCACGGAGCGCAGGTGGGTATCCAGCGATCAGGGGTGACTGGCAGGATGGGCCCTTTGGCAAAGGAATCGTTCAACGCTTGCTGGAAACGCACAAGCAATGCATCCGCCTGCTGTTGGTAGTATGCAGCCTTCTCATCCTGTATTTCATGAAATAGATAAGCCAGCGCAAGCAGCCCTGAAATATTGTAGGCATTCAGCATGAAGGAAGTCATTTTGTCTAATGGGTCTGCGCAGGTTCCTGCGATTAAGCCGTAATCAGGCTGATCCGGATGTTCGAGCTGGCGCAGTGAAAGAATGTAGTCAGCCGCTCGCTGGAACGACTCTTTGCGTTGTATCACCCACTGCTTATCCTTTGTGTAGCGATAGTGCAGTCCCGACAGGTACAGAACACCTCCGGTCTCAAGATCATAGTGAGCAAACAGATTGATTCTACCGTTTGACCATTGCAGATCCAGGAATGCATCAATGCACCGTCTGGCATCGTCGTGTAGTCCGATGGAGTCGTAAAATTCTATAATAGGGATCGATTCTGATCCGATGGCTGAATAGCACCCTACCTTGGCCAGCAGGGGGCCTGTCTGTTGTCCCAATGTGGTTAGTTGTAGATGACACTGGCCAGCCTTCCAGAAATTCTCCAAACGTTTTTCAGGAAGAATGATTTGTGTCGCCTGTTGGATTTTCCATTCCCAGAACGCTTTGGTCTCAGAAAGTTTGGCATCCCAATCAATGCCTGTTGCGCGAACCTTGGCCGATAAGCCCTCCAGTCGGTGGGACAGGATGGAATCCATAACCAGTTCTTCACCAGGTTGCAACAGCAGGGCGGGTTGCAGACATTCCGGAGCCTTGCCATTAATACGATGCAGCGAAAGAGGGATATGATTTACCAGTAAAGTACCGTCTTCCTGTAAGGCCAACGGGCCCTGACAATGGGTTGGGTAGTCACCCTTGTTGCGTGCGATGGATGCGGGAGTCGGTATTTTGTGAGAGGTCAGGCAAGGGGTAGCGCTTTCATTGATAATACGAGTACGCAGGTAGATTACGACTTCTCCCTCAGGAGTCCAGGCATTGGCCTGTTGCTCGACAATTTCCTTTATGCCCGGGGGGAAGGTTCCTGCGCCGCTGAATAAATGACTGATATTCAGGGGAGTGCCCGTTACATTCTCTTCCGTCAGTGGCCTGTCTCCCAGGGTCACAAACCAGGTGTCTTCAATCCGTAGAGAACCTGCACGCTGATGTGAATGTAGAATAGGCAGATACCCCTGTTCCAGATG
>CAZYDZ010000055.1:8848-12496 GCA_964646535.1 uncultured Opitutaceae bacterium | reverse complement strand
TGGGGATTGCCATTCCTTTGCCAGCACTTACAACAGGCGACGAGGAACAAAAAATACAGGAACTCAGGCAACTGATCCAACAGCGCCGGATTAATCAACTGGTCGTCGGTCTTCCCACCATGCTTGACGGCAGCGAGGGTATTCAGGCACAGAAAGTACACCAATTTGTAGAACGTCTCTCTACACAAACGCAATTGCCGGTCGCACTGATCGATGAACGCATGACCAGCCGCGCAGCGGAAAGCCTGCTCGGTCGCAATCTCAAACAGAGCCGCCAGGAACGCCCGAAGGGAGTGGTCGACTCCGTGTCCGCCACCTTATTCTTACAAGATTATCTCGATTCACACCTGCCTCCTCCGTTGGAATAGTTTTTTACCACATCCATAGAAAAATCGCCCCGACCAACAGGGATCGATACACCACAAAGATCCATAATCCCCACTTGCTGATATGGTTGCGCAACCACCATACGGCCAATGTGGCAGTAAGCGCGGACACTAATAAACCGAACAGCAGCGGCGCTGGCGGAATCACCTCCAGCATCAGCGCACCATCCTTATATCCTTTCACTAATGCGGCGCCCATGATCGTTGGCAATCCCACCAGAAAACTGAATTCGGCAGCCTGAGCGGGCCGCAACCCGACCAGATATCCCCCCAGAATCACCGACAAGGCACGACTGAATCCAGGCACCAATGCCGCACTCTGAATGAAGCCGACCGCCAGAGACTGAGCCGCTGACAATTCGTTCCAGGAACGTTCCCCAAACCGTGTTTGGTCCTCCGCTGATTGTGTGTCGCGGAGTCGTCGCACGCGCGCTCTGCGCCACAATTCCACCACAACAATGGCCAGCGTTCCAATCAACAACCCCCACATGGACACATCCACCTGGAACAGTTTGTTAATCATCGGTTCCACAAACAAACCCAATGGCACAATCGGTATAAACGCCAGCAACAGATTGCGTGCCATGCGGAATGCCTTTGCCTCTCTGCGCAGACACCCCTGCAACAGATAGACAATCGTGCGCCAATACAGGAAAATCACCGCAAGAATGGTGCCTCCCTGCAATACAATGTTGTAGGTATCAATCGCGTGCTTGCGGGTCATCAGAATCCCCTCCTGATCCCCCCTGGGCTCACGATACCAGAACGGTGATCCGTTCTCACGCGCCATTGGTGTCTCATCATTCAACCCCAGGCGATCCGCCACCAGAATCAAATGCGCCGTCGAAGAGACAGGCATGAACTCCGTCAGCCCTTCTACCACTCCCAGCCAGAACGCATCGGGATAATAGCGCAACGGCGCCTGCTGAGAAGTCTGAAGAGGTTCTTTTACAGAAACGCTATCACCCTGCTCCGCAACTGCAGGCTTCGCTGCCAAAGGGACAACACACAGTGCCACAAACAGCCACCAGCATACGTGCGCTCTGAAATTTCTCATCCATTCCCTTCTCCCAGACTCCCCTTTGCTTAGCAAGCGCCGATTGAGCTGGAAGGAGCAGACCCACTCCTATCAGGAGAACACCCTTAATTGAGACTCGATAAACGATATTGCCTTGGCGATATCCTCTTCGGGATTTTCCCCCACTTCGCGCTCAATGGTCAGAAAACCCTCATACCCGATCTTTTTAAGAGCGCGCAGATATTCTGACCAGAGAACCTGCCCCCTGCCCGGGGTCACCTCGGCAAAGAGCGTGCCTGTCTCTGCAACAAGCTGTTCAAAACCGCCCTCGGCGAACGCTCCATAGACTTTCTCGGGATCGCACTTGCGGTAATGGATGCCATCCTTGACATGGGTATGCACAATACGTTTGCCGAAAACATGAACCGCAGCCACTGGATCTGCATCCAGTACCATGACCAGATTCGCTGGATCGAGGTTCACGCCAACTCCCGCGCTGCCGGTATCCTCAATGAATCGGGAGAGCGCCTCCGCCGTCTCTGGTCCAGTTTCAATCGCCAACACCGCGCCTATCCCAACCGCGTACTCGCCCAACTGCGACAATGCCTCTACCATGGATGGATAATCCGCATGTTCAGGAGCAGGCACCACTCCGATATGCGTAGTGACTACGCTCGCTCCCAACTGCACCGCCACATCAATAATTCGTTTCTCCAATTCAATCTTGGCAGGATTCTCCGCTGCCCGACGAAACCCATGCCCTGGTATGTCTCCACAGAGCGCCGACACCACCAACCCATGGCCCTCAATAAGCCGACGCAATTCTGCCAGTTGAACCGCACTGTATTTTGTCAGATCATGCTCCGGATGCAGCGCATGCAACTGTACACCCTGCGCCCCCATACGGGCAACGGCAGCAATACTTTCATTAAGCGGTAGTCGCAACAACTCGGCAATAACACCTGTTTTCATACTTTATTCAGCCAATCAATTTCCAACGGGCCACACAATCGATCAGCCCCAACTCAAATACCTCCTCACAGACCTATGATGCCGCCACTCACATTGGCAATGTTAAAAACCAATCATTACACTTCTGACACCAGTAACATCGGCCATTCCTTTACCATCGTAACCTCAGCACGAAATCATCATCGGGAAACCTGTAACCCGTTACATCAGCCTCATGATGTAGGAGCGGCTTTATGCCGCGACTGTTTCCATCTCACGCCAACGGTCGCCTCTCCAACTCAAAATGTACCCGTACTCGACATTGACACAAAATGACCTTTGAGCCAAGATGGATATATTAGCTAATTTGGGAGAAATATTGATGCAAGAGTTTCCATCGACAGAAGCAAAAAACAAATGGGGTGTTATTGCCAGTGCCGCCTTGCACGAGCCTGTGGCGATCACCAGTTACGGCAAGCCTTCCCTCGTTGTAACATCTGTGCGGGACTATCAGGAGTATCAACAGCTAAAGCTCGAAAAGCTCAAAGCAGAGATACGTGACGGCATTGAAGCCGCAAAGAGGGGTGAATTCAGTAACCTCAGCATCGAAGATATAAAGACCGAGGCCCGTCGGCGCTTCGAAAAAGAAAAATAATCAATGTCCCGGCACTTTCTCACCAAACCTGCCGAAAAAGACTTGCTCTCGATTTGGCAGTATATTGCCGCCGATAATCCCCAGGCTGCCGACGCCGTTCTCGATCTGATTGGTGTACAATTTAACCTCTTGGCAAGTAATCCAAAGATCGGACGGCCATGTGATGCTTTGACCAAGGGCTTATTATCGCTCTCAGTTGGCAGAACAAGCTGGCGCAGCCTATATGTAATATTCTACCGACCATGCCGTGCGGGAATAGAAGTCATTCGCATCCTTGAGGGGCATCAGAATATCGACAAAAGTTATTTTTGACTTTCCAACAAGTCGGAATCACTTATGACGCATGATCTCAAGGACAGGTAATTGACGAAGTTTTTTACAGAGAGCCGTTTTCAGTCTTGAATTGATCTACCAATTGCTCCATCGTACTCCCTTTCAACTGGTGCCCAGTAGCTCAGTGGTAGAGCAGGTGACTGTTAATCACTTGGTCGTAGGTTCGAATCCTACCTGGGCAGCCATTGCAATAAAACGAGGGAGTAATGAGATGAGTACGACAATTCAAAGACGGATAATCTTCCGTACAGTGGAATAAGCATTTTCAGATCGAAAAGCTACGGTAGAGTCCCGACAGGGTCGGG
>CAZYDZ010000055.1:0-8838 GCA_964646535.1 uncultured Opitutaceae bacterium | reverse complement strand
TTAATCACTTGGTCGTAGGTTCGAATCCTACCTGGGCAGCCATAAACCTATAGGTGGGAGTATATTGGGGAGATGTACTACGTATATGTGATAGAAAACAGCAAAGGAGGGCTGTACATAGGTCACACAGACGATGTAGCCCGTCGTTTGCGAGAGCATAACGATATTGTTGGGAAATCCCACTTGAGAAAGTACACACATAAACACGCGCCTTGGTCTTTGCTGGGAATTGAGATTTTCTCCAGTCGTTCGGAGGCGATGAATCGTGAGCATCAACTGAAGAGTTGGAAATCATCCGTACGACTGAGAGAACATTTTCAGGCTGAAAATAGTGGTAGAGTCCCGACAGAGTCGGGATTAATCACTTGGTCGTAGGTTCGAATCCTACCTGGGCAGCCATTCGACAAGCTCATGGCAGGCCGTCTTCCCCAAAGCCTGAAAGAATAGCCACAAAGATCACAAAAGGCACAAAAGTTGTAGGAGGGGCTTTATGCCCCGACTTGGTTGGGATGCCGTAAAACGCTGGCTATTGTTTGAAGCAAGGAATTAGCAATGGAACCCAAACCCTCTCCGGCTTTGGGCCGTAATTGACGGGGAACCATGTGCGCTTGCTCTTGAGGCTGGCAATAAAGGCATCGAAATCAAAAGGTTGGGCAAGGCCACTTTGAATCCCCAAGCAAGGATTGCACCCTATACAGCAGGCAAACAATCTCTCCTTACTCCGTTTTTCAGCATTCAGCCGCCTGACACGTTTACTCCCTCCCGTCGTTTGCGAGAGCATAACGATATTGTTGGGAAATCCCACTTGAGAAAGTACACACATAAACACGCGCCTTGGTCTTTGCTGGGAATTGAGATTTTCTCCAGTCGTTCGGAGGCGATGAATCGTGAGCATCAACTGAAGAGTTGGAAATCATCCGTACGACTGAGAGAACATTTTCAGGCTGAAAATAGTGGTAGAGTCCCGACAGAGTCGGGATTAATCACTTGGTCGTAGGTTCGAATCCTACCTGGGCAGCCATTTTATTAAAACGAGGAGGCGATGAGATGGGAGCGGCAATTCAAAAAAGGGATATCATTCGTGCGCCTGAAAAAGCATTTTTCAGGCTGGGAATAGTGGTAGAGTCCCGACAAGGTCGGGATTAATCACTTGGTCGTAGGTTCGAATCCTACCTGGGCAGCCATTGTTTAAGAGGGATAGAGAGAAAAGAGGGGAAAACGAAGAAGAATCACCGTCACACTTCTGTCACGTTTTTGGTGTCCTCAAAATCGCTAAACCTTGCCCAAATGTGGTCAATATCCGAAAGGAAGATGCTTCTCTTCGTTGCTACCGCATCCACAACCTATAGCCAGCCAGACCTTCAGATTCTCATCTGCCCCCTCAAGCACCCTGGCCTTCGCCCTTTGCGCGTACCGAAATTCCAGGAATGGGATTTTTTATCAGCGAAGCTGAAAAATCCCTCCCCCTCTTCCCCTGGACATAATGGACACTCTCGCTAAAGAGAGTGTCCATTATGTCCAGACAGACAGGAGAAAACGAAAGAATGCAGTTACAGGCTACGCCTTGAAAACTGCACAAGGCTCTTGCGACATACGGAGCATGAAAAGTAAAGAGGATGCTCTAAAACAATCAACGGCAAGATATGTTTTAGGTACACGAAACTCGTGGTACACCTAAAACGTCTTGCCACGAAAATATATCCGTCATCGGAATACTTTTCGGGTTACACTATCTGTATGATAAATCCAAATACACCTATCCCAGACGAGAGATACTACAGCAGAAACCAACCCATCACCTGTAAAGTCAGCCCCAAGGACCTTGCTGAAATTGAGGCCAAAGCATTGCAAGCAGGCAAGTCCCGCAGTGGCTTCATGCGCGAGAGTGCATTGAACGCAACAGTGGTTCCTGCCGTTACCGTTCCCGCCATCAATCAGCAACAGTGGGAAGAGCTTGCCCGTGTGACATCTAACCTGAACCAACTCACATTACTGTGCCATCTCAACAAAGAGCATCCCTCTTCAGATAAAGTAATCTCCCAGATCGCCGAAGCCAGAAACCTTCTCCATGAGGTCAGACAGGCTCTCATAGGAAACGAACCCAAGGGAGGCAAGTGATGGTTGTTAAGATCAATTATCGCCAGTCGTTCGCACGCACGGTCGGTTACGCCTTCAAATCCTCGAAACAACCAGAAATTGTAGCGGGCAATATGAGCCTTTCCAAGCCAGACGGGATCATTGAGGAGTTCGCATCCCTTGCCGACAGAAATACACGTTGCAAGAACCCGGTCGCTCATCTGGCATTTTCGCTCGCGGAGGGGGAATCACTCAAACAACCCCAATGGGAGGCTTTCTGCAATGAGATAGCCACTGACTACGGTTTCAATCAGTACGTTGCGGTAAAACACGGTGACACCTCCTGTGAGCATATCCATCTTATCGGCAACCGTATTCAGTTGAACGGTAAGGCTACCTCCACCAGCAATGACCGTTACCGGATGCGGGAACTTTGTCACCGCGCTGAAAAAGAGTTTTCCCTGCAATCTACTCCAGAGCGTTCTGAAATATCCCGCATTTCCAAAAACGAACTGGAAAAGGCTTCACGGCTCTATAAAGAAGGCAAAGCCTCTCTACCCGTACCTCAACGCCTCGCCATAACGGAGCAGGCTAAGGCATTCGCGTTTCAGTCCCGATCACCGGAGGAGTTTACCGAACTATGCCAGAAAGCCGGAATCACCGTTCAATGGCGCAAATCCCAGGATGGCAAATTGTCAGGAGTCTCCTTCGCCTGCGGGAAAGTGGGGATTTCAGGAACCAATGCCAAGCTACCCTTGAAACGACTTTTAACCATTTTACATCACAATGAAACACAACACCCAATCCATACGCCATGCCGCGCAAATACCGGCATGGATAGATATCCTAACAGACAAGGTCTCAGAGGCTCTGCAAGCCCCCTTGGAGGCCAATACAGCAGCGATAGAGAATCTGGCACAGCAGACCCGCATTCTACACAGAGAAGTATCCCTGCTACGGGAGGACATTCACGACTTGATGGAAGTACAGATCACACAGGCAGAAACCCTGCAAAGTATTCTGAGCAGCAGAAAAGGCAGATCGTCCACACCGTAAAACGCAGTCTGATCAGCTCGGCCAATGCACTCACCCGTTTCTTTGAAGAACTGGATGAAGACATGCCCCCGATTCCTTTTCAGCGCCGCTCCTTACCCAAACCTTCATCACCCCAATTACCTACACTATGAACGACGACGACCTCAAAAAACGACTGGAACGTCTGGGCAACCATAGCCCGGAAAACGATTCCTCTAGCCCTTCCAACATGGACAAACTTGCCATCGAAAAGCTTACCCAGGTTCTCACGGAGACACGCAGTAACGTGAGAGAGCATCAACGGACGAACCAGAAGGAAATATCTGACCTGCAGGCCAAGGTAGAACTACAGAAACGAAAAACAGCGGATATCGAACACGCAATCCGTATCCAGAATAAGAAAATGGATTCCCTGCAAAAAGAGAACCAGCAACTGCGCGATCAAATCCAGTCCACTTCCAGAAAATGGCGCATTTGGCCATTTGGAGGGCCAAAATCATGATGAAGTATTCGTTACAAATTGGTACAACGATTCTTTCCCCAAATACGCTTCACTGTCTGACTATGACGAAAGGAGGCGTCTATATTGACAGTCAAGCAGGAATGTTCCACGTAACGGGATTGGGATTGTCTCACTTGGCACGGGATCTAATCCACCAGCAATGCGACAAGATCACCGCTGGCCTACAGACAGGGAACAGTATACTGGACTGGAAGGCCGATACCGTGGAACCCGTGCGGCGTACCCGTGACCAGGGATTAGTTCACCCTTTTCAAGGGAAGGTTCCCACTGAATGGATATTGTTTGAGATCGAACAACGCTGGGCGTTTTTCCCGATCTCAACGCTTATCGCCATAGGCTATCGGATGCGGAGAGTTGGATTCCTGTATGGAGATAAATTGGTGGAAGTCACCTCTGACCAAGCGCGAGAGATATTCGAATCCTTCCCCGCAAAACCGGAATCCGCACACTATACCATTTATGATCCTGCCAACTATTTTGATATAGGGCCTGTAATGAAGCGAAAGGTGGAGTCAATCCGCATCAGGGAGGTTGATCCTCTGGATGGGATGGCTTCGTTCCGGGAGAAGAAAGTGTTCAGGGAACTGGATTCAGGACATGCTTGGAAACGCAGAGGATGGAAAGGTGAGAGTTCGAGACGAACCGGTCGTTCCTGTCCCTTAAACCTTATTTCGATATCTGAATAACTCATTTCGCTTGCCCTAACGGTCCAATATTTATTCTATGTTTTCATAAACCTATAATTCAAATATCCATCACCATTCACTACTGCTATGCACCTATTCCGATATTTCCAATCACATGCACTTGAGACACTGAAAACAATGAAACTGATGGTATCCACGCCTAGTAGCCTAAATGATCCATTTGAATTTTTTTGCAAGATAACAGGAGAAATGACAAAAGATAAAGCAAAAAAATATATCGACCTCCTTAAAAATATTCCTGAACCAAAAATAAAACCAGGGAAAACAGGACAAATAATTAGCCAAAATGAATTCATAAAAAGAATCGAAAAAAAAGAAAATTATCTTATTGATTCCTTTACTAAAAAATACACACATCCCCCTTTCTTTAGACCCAATAAAATCCAATCATTGGCAGATGGAATTTTTAGAATAACTTGCTTTAGCTCACAAGATATCAGCAATCAAGAAGATATTTTAATGTGGTCTCACTATGCAAACAAACATCAAGGAGTTAGAATTACTTTCAATCTCGATATTAAGGAAACCAGAAGGTTCTCCATTCAAAAAGTACAATATAAAGACGAATGCCCAGAAATTGACCTATCCGATATAGAAGTAACGGAATCAACCAAGAGAAGTATGATTAATGCTATAAGCACGAAATCCCCCGCATGGAATCACGAAAAAGAATATCGTTTGTTTGTAGAGAGGTCTTCCTGTTCTACTCAAAAGGGTAACGATGGAATAATTCGCTCATTTATAGAGATTAATCCAAAGGAAATAATAGGGGTGGATATTGGGTTGCGATTCCCTTATGAAAATATTGGAGAAATTAAAAAATTAATCCAAAAACAGTATCCTTGGATTAAGTTAAGGCAAGTGAATCCAGGTAATGGTACTTATTCAATTAAATATGAGGAAATTTAATAAAAATTACTTTACTGTCTTTTTGAGTAATGGAATCAATCTTAAGAAGGCTTACGAAACTTTTAGATCACTACTGCACCGAGGAAGATCGAAATCGCAATCCATCTCCGTAAAACAACTGTAGCAGGCATCCATGTATCGTCATGGGTTTTCACATGGGACGCCCAACGAGGATCACCATGTATACAGGACAGACTGTGGATGATGAGGATAGGAATTCTCGATTCGACCAAAGTGGTCCATTTTGCCTTGCGGATGCAAATCGTTTGTTTCAAAAACTTAAGTAATCCATTCTTTCCCATGACAGCCGAGATATTTGATTTGCCTCCAGATCCAGCACGAATGATTGAGGGCCTCCGTGACACAGGTTACGTTTTCAAGACAGCAGTTGCCGATGTGGTCGATAATTCGGTGGCAGCGGAAGCAACCGAGATCGATGTCGAACTCAAAATGGGGTTCCGTGGTAACCTTTCACTCAGGATTTTTGACAACGGTACGGGAATGGATAAAGAGGGCTTGAAGAACGCCATGCGCTATGGCGCTAGAGTGCGTCCATCCCTTGCAAGTCTGGGGAAGTTTGGTCTTGGCCTCAAAACTGCATCCACTGCCTTCTGCCGCAAACTGTCCGTCGTGTCGCGTGCCAATGCAGATGATGAACTCATTAAGGCCACATGGAGCCTCGATCATGTTGCCAAAGAAGGATGGAAGCTTCTGTTGGACAATCCCACGGCGGCGGAAGCCGAGGATTTTGAGTCCAAAATCGGCAGGCGGGCCGGGACGCTCGTCATATGGGACCAGATTGACCGCCTTCTCAGAAACTTTGTTCAACCAGACGGAACGCATGCGAGGAAGGCGCTTGCCAAAAACGAGGATGAACTGCGGGAGCATCTCGCAATGATCTACCAACGCTATCTTGCCCCGCACGACAAGCGTGCGCGTGATATTATTTTACGCCTGAATAACGAGCCGGTGAGTGCGTGGGATCCGTTCTGCGAAAGCGAGGCCATGCTGGCAAAAGAGGAATCCATTCCGTGCCAGTTACCCAATGGTGTCGAGTCAACAATTCAGTTGCGTGCCTTCATTCTCCCCCGAAAGGAAGAATTCAAGTCTGAAGAGACTTTCAAAAAGGCTAAACTTTCAAATTTCAATCAAGGAATCTACATCTACCGTGAAAACCGGCTTATTCATGGTCCCGACTGGCTGAAGCTTTTCTCAAAGGAGCCTCACTATACTCTGATGCGTGTCGAATTCTCCTTTGATTATAAACTTGATGAAGCCTTTCACATCGACATTAAGAAGTCACAGATCATTCTGGATGAAGCTCTCTATGAACACCTTACCGATTTCCTAAACCCGGTCCGTCGCGAAGCCGAACGAATCTATCGTAGCGGCGAAAGAAGCAAGGTAAGCCGCAAGGCCCAAGGTGCACACGATACTTCCAACCGTAACATCGGTGGAAAGGAGGGCTCCATCAAACAGCCTACGGTTGTTTCATCCGACGAGAACAAGGGGGAGGCAACGATCCAGAATCCACGTGGACAGGTACGTCTGAAAATCGGTGTGGGTGCACCCAAAAACCCGGATGAAATACACATCCAACCGGTTGAATCCTTGGAAGACGGACTGCTTTGGCAGCCTGCCCTGTCAAAAGGCAATGACGGAAAAACCCACATTGCCGTAAGGATCAACACAGGCCACCCCTACTACCAGAAAGTCTATATCCCGAATCTTGCCACAGGTGTCACCATTCAGGGAATGGATGCCCTCCTCTGGGGGCTGAGCGTTTCGGAACTGAACTGCACTGTTGACAGTGATAAACGGCTTTTCGATGATCTGCGCTTTGAAGTTTCACGAAATCTCAGGAAGCTTGTGGAAGATCTTCCCGAACCTGAAACTGAATGAATGCCCTCACATGCGATCAGATCTCTGCGCTGGCCCTGAGCAAACTCGGTCTTCATGTTTCAGGAACCGTTTCTAACGGCCAAATGTCTCTTTGGCCGTCGGCATATCACCCGAACGAAGCATTCAGAGTGCTGTTCAGACCACGCTGGCGAAGCGCCGAGGCAACCCTTTCACCCGGCTCGTTCGCCGGAACAATGGTTCGTTCGATGGCCGCAGCCTCTGACAACGCAAAGCTTCTCTTCAGGAGCTACGTTTCCTCGTTCAGAAATGCAGGTGTTCAGGTCAGTATGCAAATCAACGGATCACCTGCCGATCCGGGCAAGCCGGATTCATGGCCTGCTGAATGGACATCATTTGAAATCTCAGCGCAAAAAAGCGCACTGGTCTTCGATCTGAACAAGGACAGCGAACTGGTTCCTGTCGCCGACATTCTTGTGATGCCACTTCTCGCCATGGCGATCGTGCTTGTCGACGCAGAGGAGGACGACGCTATTGAAGGAGTAGCTGAAGGTGTGCCGGTCCAGTATCTTGTGACTCGCTATGAACGCAGGAAACTAAACCGAGATGCCTGTATCAGAATTCACGGAGCAATATGTGCCGGGTGCGGCTTTAACTTCGGAGAGTTCTATGGCAACTTTGCGGAAGGATATATAGAAGTCCATCACATTGAACCGCTTGCCCTTTCCGGTGAAGTGCTGATCGACCCTGCAACGGATCTCGTGCCCTTGTGCTCGAACTGCCATTCTGTTGTTCACCGCCTGAGTCCACCGATGCCAATTGATCATCTACGGGCAATAATTGCAGAAAGAAGGTCCAGATGATCACCTGCATGAACAGTCTTATCTGCCTTGAGACAGAAAACGGCGCAGTTTATCCCGACGCCGAAGAAATCTTTTCTGTCGTTTACGAAGGCTCCACCTCAATTCAGAGTATCAAAGTGGACCGAAGCGAGTTTGAGAAACTCGGAATTGAGTTCTCGACCTACACCGCTGAACCTGTGATCGAGCTGCTTCCAGCAGACGATCCAGCTTCCCCAGCCATACAGGTTCGTGTCAGTGCTCGCGAAGGGGGCACCTTCCTGCCGGTGCCCCTCACAGAGGAGGGATATATGGACTACGGGTGCGACTGCCGACAATGGATGCCACTTCCAAGTGGTATCCGGCAGCAGTTACAGGCTGTTCTCGGCAATGTTTCTTCGTCAGGAGTGATCAGTCTCAAGCAGTATTTCGACTGCACAAATACCGCTTTGAGGGAAGTCACAATCATTGACAGGGTGCCGCAACATCTTGCAGGTGCCAAGGTCTATCCCGCTCCGGAGATACCAATGCCGAACGCTTTCTCGGGCACACTCTATCCCTATCAGGTGACAGGCTTTCGCTGGCTCGCTTACATGGTCGCCCAAGGAGTGCCTGGTTGTCTCCTTGCAGATGAAATGGGTTTGGGGAAAACAGTCCAGATCATTTGTGCATTCCTTGCGGCAAGGGAGCAAGGAATGAACCAGCCCGCACTCATCATCGCGCCAGCCACGCTCCTCGAAAACTGGCGCAGGGAGTTCGGTAAGTTTGCACCTTCGATCGTGCCTCTGATCCACCGCGGACGCGACCGTGCCGGTATTGCTCGGCTCTTGGAACGTGAGCAGGTGGTGATTACATCCTATGACACGTTGCTTTCGGACATCTCGCTTTT
>CAZYDZ010000054.1:1652-12517 GCA_964646535.1 uncultured Opitutaceae bacterium | reverse complement strand
GCCAGATTGCCCGGCTCCACCAGATTCGGAGCCGGGCAATCTGGCGACAGACCGTATCGAGGGAGAAATGGTCTATATGGGAAATGGGGGGTTGGAAATTATCGAAGGCTATAACCTGAAAGATAAAATCGTATTGATGGATTTCCTTTCGGAGGCCAACTGGGTGGCCGTAGCCCAAAAGCAGGCAAAGGCGATTGTGTTTTTGGAACCGTTGGACGGTAAGGAAATCCTGAATTATCAGGCAACTGCGAAAACAACGAATTCCCTGTTGAGCGTACCCCGTTTTTACCTGTCGGCGAAGGCCTATCGATCCATGCTGGGGGGAAAGTCGCCTTTGGCAATCGGGGATGCAGCTACTGTTCAATTAAGCGCGGAGCCTTCCCGTTGGGAGCGGACGCCCGTGGACACGCTATGGCTTTATATCCCATCCAAATCAGAGGTTGCGGGCGAGGCGAGTTACTCTACGGAGTTGGTGCATTTGCAGGCTCCGCTGGACAGCATGTCCGTAGTTCCAGCCCTATCGTCGGCTGCGGATGGTTACGCCAACCTGGTTCTGTTGAACCGTGTTATTGAGCGTTATCGCAGCGAGCTGCCTGAAAAACCATTACTGATCAGTCTGGTGAACGATCATGCCAATGCGTTGCAGGGAGAACAGAACTTTGGCTTTTATGCGTTTGCCACGTCGGCTGCGCTGCGTTCCGAATTGGAGCGTATGAGCCGTCAGATTGCGGAGTTCTACTTCACGGAGAAAGTCTTTTCCCAGCCTATTTCAGAGGCATTGCTTGAGTATCTGCGCACGGCCAATGAAAACATTGGAGGATTTTCCTATACGGTGAAGCGGGCCGCAGAAGACTACCTCAGCAACAACAGTAATCTGTTGCGGGAAGAGGTGAATATGCTCGATTTTTCAATGAAGAATCCGCAGGCCGCTTCTGCCAAAAAGCTGAACAGAAGCCATGATGAGATCGAAGGCGAACTGGTCGTGCTGCGCAGGCAGGCTGAGGCAACGGTCAAATTGCTCGGCTTGTTCAACCGTTTTGGTCACAAGACTTACTATAATGATTTGAATGAGAAGGAGCGGGAGGCATTACAGCAATTGTTTGTCCATATCTGCGAACAGGCGAAAGTACAGAGAGAGAGTATTGAGCGGGATCGGGATGAGATCCTGACAAACCTTTCACTGCGTACCCGTTTGTCCCACCTGAGCGGTATCGCCTCTTCGGACAAATATGATTTTGGTTCGGTGCTGGTTACCCGTTATCCGATCCTGAACGCCACGCTTGCGTTGACCTTCGACCTTTATTTTGGAACGAACAAGCTGGGTTTTTTCCATACGGGATACCTGGTTACGGATGAACGTTACGAGGGATTTGCAGCAGAGAGAGTCCGCTATGTGGCGCGTTTCTTGTTGCAGCAAGGACAGGAGGAGGAAATGGCAAGTGGTATTTCCTCGCCATTGGAGAGTACGGTATTGCGAGCCAGGGGATTGCCATGGACCGTGCATATGGGCGGTGTTTTTCCTGTGGGTGCCTTTGGTATGCAGCAGTTTGGCGTAGGCGCATTGACTTTGACCAGTGTGCAGGATTTTCGTGCATTGGCATACAGCCCTCATGCGAATCTGGAACGTCTGAATCGTCCCCTGGTAGAACGTCAACTGCAGTTTTTGGAAGGCTATCTGCAGCGTCTGGTTGCTGCGGACGTGGACAATAGACAGTTGCAAATTCGCAACGAGAAGGGGAACGTGCCCAATTCCTTTGAAGTGACCCTGCGTCAGTTGGATCGTTTTTCGGTGGAGATTCCCAAAACCATACTGACGAATGGCCTGTTTACGGCCATGCCGCGCGCGGTCGCCCCGTTGACGCTTTCCCGTCAGGTTCTTGGTGATGTGCGTGCCTATCCCATTCACAAGGCCAACGCACAGGGGGTCGTGCGTGCCAGAGGTTATCTTTACCATGGTTCCAGCGCAACGGCCTTTGGTTATACGGACGACTACAGGACGTTGAATGCCGCATTGGACCTCGGTAGCAGTGAAATGCGTTTTGGCTCCCAATTAGTGGCAACACGAGCCGCATTTTTCACACAGAAGAATCTGGTTACATTCAATGCTCGCAAGGTGGATATATACGGATTGACTGATCCCGTCAGCCTGAGTCCGATGCCCGTGATAAGAATTGTGGATGGGCGTAATAATGCCAATGCCACGACTTATGGTATTGCGGGAATCTCCTCCCAGACAGCCGCGAAATTGATTCCCTTATCGGATAATGGCACAGCATCCATTTTTTTCGAGCCTGACCAGCCTTTCAAATTGCGGATGGGCACCGCGCCGTTGGCAGTGGGAACTACCGAAGATGACCTGAGTGGCAATGGATTTCTGCCTGAGGATGGCAATTTATACGATGTTGATTTCTACAGCGTGATGGATTTGCATCGAATGGCCAGTTATAATCTGGACTTGCTGAGTAGCAAAGGTGTGGTCAACGAAGGTGCAGTCAGTCTGAACAGGCAGGCTGCCGCGGAAATCGCAGAAATAGAGGGCGGTACGGAAAATGTCTCCGATTTCAGCCTGCAGACGCAGATGGAAATGGCCCGCAGCCACGCATTTCAGGCATTTTCGCGGTCCATGTCGACCATTGCAGATTTAGTTCAGGCGGTGGTCATCCTGTTGGCACTGATCATACCGTTCTGCTTCTTTACGATGAAGCTGCTCTGCCCGTACAACGACATCAATCGGCAGATCATCTTCTTCTCTGCTACGTTTGTGGTGACTGTAGCCATCCTTTATTTTGTTCAGCCTGCATTTCATGTGGGAGAACGTCCTGAAATCGTGATTCTGGCATTCCTGAATCTCGGCCTGGCCTTTTTTGTCGGTGGAACCATTTTCTCGCGCTTCAACAGTCTGATGAATCAGGCAATTGAAGAAATCAACATGTCTGATTCTGTGGATGCTCCGCAGGGGCGTCTGGCTGGAGTGGCCTTTGGTGTTGGTGTGAATAATATGAAACGGCGCCGTATCCGCACTTCACTGACCTGTGCAACGGTTGTGTTGGTGACATTTACGGCGTTGAGCGTGATCAGTGTGGATCAAAATGCTGAAGCCCTGCGTCAGCGTATCAGTCCTGAAACTCCGTATACGGGTATTGTGTTTACGGGACCTGGCATGTCTCCTCTGGATCAAACGAGAGTGGCGCGCATTCGCGACTATTTTGGTGCGCGTACGACTTCTGTAGTCCGTACCTGGACCTCGCGCAAAGGGAAAGAAGGGGAGTATTTACCCTATTTTGTGAGCCCTGTGATTAAGGATACCAGCAGGCGGCATGAAGATTTGGAAGTTCGGGTATTGCTTGGGCTTGAGGTCAATGAAAATGGATTTATTGCAGACTTCACATCGGAAGAGGCGATGCTGAAGGGCAGTCGCTGGTTCAGCGATAATAATGCCAATGAGTTGATCCTGAGTTACTCGGCGATTCGCCTGATGGGGTATGAGCCAGAGGATATGTTGGGACAGGAGATGGTCGTTGGCGGGATGCGCTTGCGATTGGTTGGTATCATACACGATGAATTCCTGGAGTCTCTGCGCGATCTGCGCAATATTCCACTGGTACCGATGATTTCCGCGGTCAGTCAGGATGCAAGCTCCAGCGTATCGGAAACCGGCGACATCTCTTCTCAGCCAGGGATCAGTCCTGCTCGCGCCAATACGATTGCATTGCTTCCGCTGGGAGTCGCCCGCAGTTCAGGCGCATCTGAAATCCGCATCCTGAGTGTCAAATACAATAAGGATATTGAGGGTGACGTAAACAGTGCGTCGGACCGTGTCTGGCAGGACGCCAATCAGTTGATTGGGTTTCAGAGCATCCGTTTGGGCGTTTCCTTTGAAGGCAAGGTGGATCGCGGTACGGATAGAAGCCCCATTGATGCGGGGCAATACTTTTTGGCGCCAGGCAGCACCTCTCAAATAGGCGGTATCACCAAGGTGGCGATCCCCATGATTCTGGCTGCGACGATTATTTTGAATACGATGCTCGGTTCCGTAATGGAGAGAAAGAAAGAAGTGGGCATCTATAACGCCATTGGTTTGAACCCCACACATGTGATGGTGTTCTTCCTGGCTGAGTCTTTGGTCTTCGGATTGGTCGGCTCGGTTGCAGGGTACTTGATTGGACAGGTGTTGAGTGTCGGACTGGCCCATATATTGGACCTGAACCTCAACTTCTCCTCACTGTCGGTCATGGTGGTGATCTTTCTCACCATCGGAACGGTGTTGCTCTCCACTCTTTATCCTGCCCTGATGGCGGCTCGGGCTGCCGTGCCCAGCGGACAGCGCAAGTGGAGTTTGCCCAAACCTGAGGGCGATGAGATTCACCTGCAGTTCCCATTCTCCTACGACAGGCATCGTGTACTGGGGGTTTGTGCTTACCTGCATGAATACATGAAACAGAATTCAGAGGCTTCCACGGGTAAGTTTTTGGCCCGCTATCTCCAGCACGGCCGCGTTCCTGCAGCGGATCATGCGGAGGTGAAGGAAGAGAGCCTGGTGATGTTGTATCAGATTTCCCCGCCTCCCTTCGACCTCGGTGTGAATCAGTCCATGGAAGTCTACGCGCATTACAATTCCAGGGTGAAGGCATATATGTTGTCCGTTCACCTGACCCGTGTCAGTGGAGACACTTCCAGTTGGGTGACTGTGAACCAACCCTTCCTGGAGTCTTTGCGTAAGAAATTACTCGGCTGGAGGTCCCAGAAGGCGGCCCTGCAACAGGACTTTTACGAGAAGGGGCGGATTTTATTTGAAGGATCACCAATACTGCCGACCAAAGCAGATTAAGGCATAGGCAGCAGCGTAAAAAGATAATGTCAAACTCCATACAGGATAAGGAAATCAAGCAGTACCAGGATTTGATGGTACCGCCGGATAAATTTAGTGATGGCTTTGGTCCAAAGATGATCTTTGCGGCCTTGTTCCTGGGATTCATGATGGTTCCCGGGTCAATCTATCTGTCCTTGTTCATGGGGTCAGGTTTGGGGCCTGCGGCACAATGGGTTACCGTAATTCTGTTTGCCGAGGTAGCCCGTCGGTCCATGAAGGATTTGCGCAATCAGGAGGTTTACCTGCTCTACTACATGACAGGGATTGCATTGTCGGGAAGCTTAAACGGTGGTTTCCTCAGTGGACTGCTGTGGAATCAGTTTTTGATTCAGTCTCAGGCTGCAACGAGTATGGGGGTTGCGCAGGAAATTCCGTGGTGGATTGCACCTCCGCCTGCGGAAATTGCAGCGGCCGGGCGCACTTTCATGACGGCAGCCTGGATGAAACCGGTTTTGTTTATTATCGGGCTGTTGATCATCGGTCGTATTGATCACTTTGGTTTGGGGTATGCGTTGTTTCGCTTGACGGCCCACGTCGAGAAACTGCCGTTCCCGATGGCTCCCGTGGGAGCATTGGGAATTACCGCCTTGGCTGAAGGACGCGACAGCAAGGAGCGCTGGCGCTGGCGTTGTTTCTCCCTCGGTGGCGTATTGGGGATGGCATTCGGTTTGATTTATGTTGGGGTACCTGCGTTGAGCAATGCCTTTTTAGGGGAGGTGATTCAGATTATTCCGATCCCTTGGCTGGACTTCACCAATTCCGTTTCCCGTCCCGATTTCATGCCTGCCGTACCGTTGAACATCACGTTTGATGCGGGTGTGATCATTTTGGGGATGGTATTGCCGTTCTGGGCGGTGATCGGGGGCTTTATTGGACTTCTGATCACATGGATACTGAACCCTATTCTCTACAGTGCGGGGATGTTGACCACCTGGCAGCCTGATATGACGGTGGTGGATACGCTTTACTCGAATCAAATCGACTTCTACCTGTCATTTGGTATCGGGCTGACGTTTGCGATCTTCTTCGTGGGGGTACGACAGGTTTTCAAACCGATGTGGCAGAGCCTTTTGGGCCGCAGTCCATCCAAAGTGGGGCAGGGAGCAAATGGCGGTGGCTTTTTGTCGCAATTGAAGAGAAATCGTGAGCGAGGCGATTTCTCCATAATCCTTTCTCTCGTAATCTATGTTACCTCGACACTCATTTATATCGGGGTTTGCATTTTGATTATGCCAGGGGATCCTGAAACAGGAATAGGGCGTTTCCCATGGCTTTTCTTCCTGGGGTTTGCATTTCTGTATCAGCCGATGATCGGATATGTGAATGCCAAACTGGAGGGAATGGTCGGGCAGAATGTATCCATTCCAATGGTTCAGCAGGCAGCTTTTATTTTGTCGGGTTATCGAGGGGCAGAAATCTGGTTTGCGCCGATCCCGATAGGCGACCATTCGAGTTCGGTAAACAGCTTTCGCGTGATGGAGCTTACGGGAACCCGTCTGATTGGTCTGGTCAAGGTTGAGCTGATTGCAGTTCCTGTTTTGTTGATATCCTCCTTCCTGTTCTGCGAATTGATTTGGCGGTTGGCGCCGATTCCGAGTGATGCCTATCCCTTTACCGAGCAGGTATGGCGTTTGAACGCATTGAATTTCAGTCTGATGGTGACATCGACCATGGAGGGGGCCAGTCCCTTCATGGAGGCATTGAAGTTCGATATTGTCAGCTATGGATTTTTTGCGGGTTTATTCATGTTTATGTTCCTGAATTTCCTGGGATTGCCGACGTTCCTTGTCTATGGCGCGGTGCGCGGGTTGAACCAGAGTACCCCTGGCGGGCTGTTTCTGGAATTGATCGGAGCGTTTGTAGGACGTTTTTATCTGCAGAAAAAATTTGGAGTTCAATTGTATAAGAAATATGTGATGGTCGTGTTCGCCGGTTTTTCGGCGGGGGTTGGCCTTATCGGTATGGGTACGGTAGCGCTGGTGCTGATTGCGAACAGTGCGTCTCCCACAATGTAACGGAATCATGAGCAAGTTTTCCTATCAACGAGTCGATTTATCCAGGGTGCAGGCAGAAGATGCCGCGAATAACACCAGTTCGCAGTCCGATTCCCATCTCGGATTCAGCCGTACCATTCGCTGGAGCATATTTCCCGTGGTGCTGGTGCTGTGTGTGATACAGAGCTACATTACGATTACGGGAGATAATTTACGTGGAGACATGATTACCTCCACGTTGATCGGGATATTGGCGTTTGTGTTGCTTTTCTTTTTGGTGTTGGTAGCTAATCCGCTGCTCTATCTGGCGAGAAAAGTCTTGGGAAAGTGGTTTTTTCGTCCATTTAACCGAGCGGAATTATTCTGTGTTTTTGCCCCTTTGCTGATTACCTCGGGGATATCCACTTTTGGTCTGGCTGCGCATCTGGTACCGCTGATTACGGCTCCGTATAACGAGGACTGGAACAATGATCAGCGGGGATGGAATGAACATCTGACAAAACCTCATGATCCCGCACTGAACGATCATCTGTATATTACGGATGTGAATGTCATCAGGACCTATCGTGAAGGAATCCCCACGCCAGATCTGGTTCAGCCTGAGGCGGGCGCCGGATTCTGGACTGAAATGAAATTCGATTTCGATCGATATATGGCAGTTGGCAGCAAGATAGATTGGGAGGCGTGGTTGTCGCCGATCGGTTACTGGCTGTTTTTTGTATTTGGTTGTTATGGGTTATTCTACTGTTTGACCTATGTTGTGCTCGGCTATTGGTCGGATCGGGAGAAATTGCTTTTCCCGCTGTCCCAATTGCCTATGAATTTGATGCCTGAGCAGGGCAGCGGTCGTCTATTGCCACCCATTTTCCGCAGTCCGATGTTCTGGAGCGGTCTTTTTTTTGCCTTGTTGGTCATGAGTTGGAACGGGTTGGTTGGATGGGAAGTGATCAATCCTGAGTTCCGTATCCAACTGGGGATGTCCCCTTGGAAGTTCAGCGCTATTACCAGGGGAACCTTCCTGCATGGATTGAGTGGGATCAGTGAGCACGATACACCATTCCTGATTATCTTCACGGCAATCGGTATTGCGTTTCTACTGCCCACGCAAATCACATTTTCGACGTGGTTTTATTTCCTGATTGGGAAACTGATGATCTTGATGGCAGTCTGGATGGGCTTTGGGGAAAACACGGTCGATTTTCCGTCAAACTACCTGACAATAAACAGTTTTGTGACCGCACAGGGAGCCGGCGCCATGCTGCTGTTCAGCTTGATCAGCCTTTTTCGCAGCGTGCGCGAGTATGTGTACCTGACGCTGGGTAAGTCCTGGAAAGAGAAGTTCCGAGTGGCGATGCCTGTGGTCGGCCTGGTGATTTTCCAGGTATTGCTTACCCTGTGGGTGGTGTGGAACGGCATTTCCATTTTGCTGGCTTTGGCATTTGTATTCTTCATCACCCTGATCACCCTGGGGTTGATGCGAATTGTTGCGGAGGCGGGTATTTACTGGTTCCAGGCCCATGCCGGATTCTTCCACGTTGCCAAGACTTTCGGATTGAGCGGGATGACGAATCCTGTATCCGTTGGGGTTTTGATGCCGATCTATATGGTTCTGTTTGTCGATATCAAGACATTCATTGCACCGAATATCCTGACCAGCGCCAAGATGGAAAAGGATGTGAAGGCAGGGCGTTTCCGCTATCACACGATGTTGATCACCTGCATGGTGATTACGGTCATTTTTTCCATATTGATGACCGTGTTGCTGGCGCATGTGATTGGCGGACAGGTGATGAGCGGTTGGTTCTTCACGGTGATGCCTGAGTTCACACTTAATTCCGCGGTGGATATGATTGATTCCACGGAGATGGATGGATGGATGGTCTTCTGGTACATCATAGGCGCTGCCTGGGTAGGCATATCGATGTTTATACGCCAGACCGTATTCTGGTTCCCGCATCCGATTGGCTACATCCTGTTGTTCAATTCACTCCTGCGCTTCATCTGGTTCAGCTTCTTTATTGGCTGGATATTCAAGGCTGTGGTGGTGAAGTATGGAGGTAAGTCCACCTACGACAGGATACGTCCTATTTTTATCGGATTGATTATTGGAGAGCTGCTGGCGTTGGTGATATGGGCTTTTCTTGGGGCTGCTTTTGACTTTTACAGCGGGCTGACCCTCAATCGAATGGAACCTTGAGCATTTCGGATAAGAGCAGTCACTCCACGGGGCGTCTCGCCTGGTCAGGGTGGGTTATGCCGCTGGCCGAGGAATGGCGTCTGTTAAATCAGACGGGCTCCTATCAGAAGGGGCAGGTGATGATAGGGACTTCGGAGCGCGTCCTGTTGGAAATCGCATGGGATGTGGTCATACGCAGTCGGTTGAATGCAGTTCGGTTGAGTGATCGCCATCTGAAGCGCTTGCTCAAAGCTCAGAAGCTGACCTTTTTACGAGAAGAGATTGTTTCTGTCGATCATCCTGAGTTTACCTCGGTTCGCATGATTGAGAAGGAACGTCTGATCTTTGTGATTGCCTGGAGCGAGAAGACCAGACGGATTTTCCAATTTGCCTATCAGCGTCAAAGCCTGCGCAAAGACCGCAGGTTTCTGGAGGAGATACTGGAGGGCTTTGTGGATCAGCCGCGGGACCAGCCGCAGCTTTGGGATTTTTTGGGAACGCAATGGATGATACCTGCAGGTTATGAAATGGAGTTTGCGCTGTTGAATCTGGGGGATCTTCGATTGGGGTTTACGTTTTCGCGTACCTGGGGGCGCAAGGGTCTGTTGCAGTGTCGACAATTATACCCTGCGGATTTTGCCCTGGAGAAACAGGGGCATGAGCAACGCACCGAATATTTCTACTCCAAGATGGCTGCTCAGTATTTCATTCCCAAAAACGGCCTGCTCAAGCGTAAATTGCGGTATTCCAATTTCACTTACAAGCATTTCACGGGTATTGCCTGCAAGGCGCGCCTGCACCCTTTGCTGCGCCTGTTGCTGCGGCCCTTTGTGTTTCGTAGTCCCAAGGAACTGTGGACACTGTCAGTGGTACATGCGCCTGCGAATCGGCTGGTACAGTTGCATTTTGGGGGAGATCGCTTACAGGCGGATGAGGTTTTATCCTATGTGCTGGAGACCCTGCGGTGGCATCACTGGCAAGGGGATGAATCGGATTGTCAGGATTGTATTCTGCCTGAAAATGTTTAAGATATCTGGCTCATGACAAGAGAAGAATCTTTGCGGGCCATTCCAGTCAGGCGTACCAGCGTTGAGGAAGTGGCGCTTCCTGACGGCGGGCGTCGCATTGAGATGGAGGTGACCCCTGGGAAATGGCAGAAGCGAATCCTGCGTTTGCATGGAAAGATTCGCAAAAGTTACGAACTGGATCGCTTGGGAGTGTTTGTGTTGGATCATTGTGATGGTAAGCACAATGTTTTGCAACTGATCAAGGCCTTTGAGAAGGCGTTTACGCTGGATCGTGCCGAATCGGAGAGGGCGGTGCTGGTCTTTTTGAAAACCCTGGTCACCCGCGGGTTGGTGGATCTGGTTATTCCAAAATGAAACATGGCAGATGGTGAACGGAATGGACGCAGAGAATCGTGAAAATGTGAGTAATTCCTTGAAAATGGGCCTGTTGGAGCATTTGGAGGAATTGCGTTGGCGGTTGCTGAAAACGTTCGTTTTTTTCGGAGTTGTGGTAATTCTGCTCTTCGGGGTGGTTCAATATGTGGCTGATGTTCTTTACTATCCTTTGGATAGGGTGAATGCCTCACTCGAGGGAGAAAGAATTACGCTGTTTGCGGGTGGGCCCATGACCGTATTCACTGTCTTTCTGCAGATTGGTATTTTTGGCGGTCTGGTGTTTACCTTACCCATGGCGTTGTATCAACTCTCCCGTTTTATTGCGCCTGGGTTGAATAAGAAGGAGTTGAGACTGATACGGCCAGTCTGTGTGTCAGGAGTATTCTTGTTTCTGTTGGGAGCGATGTTCTCCTATTTTATCC
>CAZYDZ010000054.1:0-1642 GCA_964646535.1 uncultured Opitutaceae bacterium | reverse complement strand
ATTTTATCCTGGTACCACTGACTCTTGATGTTTCAGTTTATTTGAACAAGGTCTTCCACTGGGACCTGCACTGGACTGCGGATAAATATTACGGATTGCTGATCTGGATGACATTTGGCATCGGTCTGGCTTTTGAATTCCCGTTGATTCTGGTCAGTGCGATTTATTTGGAAATTCTGCATACGGCCCAGTTGATTCGTTCATGGCGCTGGATGGTGGTCATTTTCCTGGTTGTGGGCGCATTGATTACTCCGACAGCCGACCCATTCAGTCAATTGGCTCTATCGGTACCCTTGTTTCTGATGTATCTGGTGGCAATCTGGATCGGGAAAAAAATTGAGAAAAAGAGAGCCGAAACAAACCTGGATGTTGAAGAGGAGCAGGATACTTCTGAAAATTAAACCTTTATCCCGCGCGTGATAGGGATTATCAAGATGACATTCAATTGCTATGACAGAACTTTCTGCAGAGTCTAAACGGAAGATTGATTTATTGAGACAGGAGATTGATCGGATCGACAAAAGCCTGGTCTCTCTGCTCAACGAGCGTCTGCGGTATGCGATGCAGATAGGCGGCATTAAAAATTCCCAGGGCGGCGAAATCTATGTTCCAAAGCGCGAGGAAGAAGTCCTCTCCAAGGTGGAGGCGCTGAATCAAGGGCCTATGCCTGCTACTTCGATCCGCAGTATCTTTCGCGAGGTCATGTCTGCCAGCATATCGGCAGAGCGACGCACGGTGATTGCATTTCTGGGGCCTGAAACGACCTTTACCCATCAGGCTGCCGTCAGAAAATTCGGTTCTTCGCTGGACTATGTGGCGTATCCGGAAATTGGTGACGTCTTTCATGCAGTGGAGCACGCAGAGGCGCATTACGGAGTGGTTCCTATTGAGAATTCATCCGAGGGCGCTGTGTTTCACTCGATGGATATGTTGGTGGAATCGGATCTGAAGATCATATCGCAGATATATCTGGATATTGCACACAATCTGATTTCCTCATCACCACTTTCTGAGATCAAAGCCGTATACTCGAAGGATCAGGCGTTGGGACAATGTCGCCGATGGCTTTCCCAGCACCTGCCTGGCGTAGAATTGATTCCGTATTCCAGTACGGCGGCAGCAGTGCAGAAAGTAAAGGATTTGCCTGGGGCGGCGGCGATTGCTTCCAGTCTGGCTGCAATCACTTACGGTGTGCCTGTTGTGGCCTCCTCTATCCAGGATCGTATGGATAATGTTACGCGTTTCCTGGTGCTGGGGAAAAATGGCCAGTCAGAACCTATAGGAGAGGGACGGGATAAGACCAGTCTGTTGATTTCACTGAGTAATGAAGTCGGGGTATTGGAGAAGGTTTTATCGCACTTCAGTCGTCGCGGTATCGATTTGTCGAAGATTGAATCACGACCATCCCGCAAACGTATGTGGGATTATGTTTTCTTTATTGATCTGATTGGACATATACAGGATCAGAATGTGAAAGAAGCCATTACCGCGCTGACCCACAGCGGTGCCGTAGTCAAATGGCTCGGCAGCTATCCCAATTCCTAAGGTGTAAAGGGGTAGGGTAGGCGTTTCCTATCCGCGGCATTTTCTGTCGATTTCTGTCCGCCAACCATACTGTGTGGACAGGGCGAGGCATTCCTTT
>CAZYDZ010000053.1:0-12568 GCA_964646535.1 uncultured Opitutaceae bacterium | reverse complement strand
ATGAGTTTGCGATGGGATCTTCCACCGAGAACTCTGCCTTTCGCACCACGTCGAATCCGTGGAATACGGACTATATCCCAGGTGGGTCCAGTGGCGGCAGTGCGGCGGCAGTGGCGGCAGGGGAGACCCCACTCTCACTGGGCAGCGACACAGGCGGGTCCATTCGCCAGCCGGCTGCCCTGTGCGGCGTTGTGGGCTTGAAGCCAACCTATGGTTCGGTTTCCCGCTACGGATTGGCAGCGTTTGCTTCCTCTCTGGATCAGATTGGGCCGTTTGCGCGTACGGTTGAGGATGCCGCGTTGTTGTTACAGCAACTCGTGGGACATGACGTTAACGATTCCACAAGCTGGAATATGGCGTTGCCTGATTTCAGGGTTGCGTTAAGGAACGGGCCGCAGGGCAAGCGTATCGGTATTCCCCGGGAGTTTTTCGGAGAAGGCCTGAGGAGCGATGTTCGCGCCAAAGTGGATGAAGCGGTCTCTTTTTATCGTTCCAAAGGATATGAAATCCGCGAGGTGAGTCTCCCGCACACAGAGCTTGCGGTTCCCGTGTACTATATTATTGCGACGGCAGAGGCTTCTTCCAATCTGGCCCGCTATGATGGCATACGTTACACTCACCGTTCCGCAGCCGCAAAGGATGCAATCGATATTTATTTCAAGAGTCGTGCAGAAGGTTTTGGCGCTGAAGTCAAACGCCGTATTATTCTCGGTACCTACGTATTGAGCAGTGGCTATTACGACGCCTATTATGTGCGCGCACAGAAAGTGCGTACATTGATTCGCAACGATTTTCTCAAGGCATTTGAGGAAGTCGATTTTTTCCTCACTCCGACGACACCTTCCGCGGCATTTCGCAAAGGAGAAAAGAATACGGATCCGTTGGAAATGTATCTGAATGATATTTTTACGATTTCCGTCAACCTGGCAGGGTTGCCCGGATTGTCTGTTCCCTGTGGATTCAATGAGGAAAAGCTGCCAATCGGGTTTCAGTTGATCGGTAAATCCTTTGACGAGGCGAATCTGCTGGCGATAGCGGATGTTTACGACCGCGAGTATCGTTGGGGAACCCAGTGTCCAGATCTGTAATCCGAGAACAATATCCATTTCAAGAATTTATAAAACATGCAATACGAACCAGTGATAGGACTGGAAGTCCACGTACAACTGAAAACCCGTTCCAAGATGTTTACCCGGGTGGGTGCGGGTTATGGTGCGGAGCCGAATACATTGACGGATCCAGTGGTGCTGGCTTTGCCAGGAGTACTGCCTGTAATGAATCAGGAAGCCATTGAGAAAAGCATCCAGGTCGGTTTGATGTTTGGTTGCAAAATCGCCGAGGTGTGCAAGTGGGATCGCAAAAACTATTTCTATCCTGACAATCCCAAGAACTATCAGATTTCCCAGTACGATCAGCCGATCTGTCTCGGAGGCGAGGTCGAGATTGAGTTGCCAGGCCCTTCTCGCAATGTGATGGGAACCCATCGCAAAGTGCAACTGACCCGTATTCATCTGGAGGAGGACGTGGGGAAATTGAATCACTTTGATCAGGACAGCCTGGTGGATTACAATCGTGCGGGAACCCCGTTGATCGAGATTGTTACCGAACCGGATCTCTTTAATGCAGATGAGGTATTTGCTTTTTTGACCGCATTGCGTCAGGCATTGGTCTACGCGGGCATTTCCGATTGCGATATGGAGAAGGGCCAATTGCGCTGCGATGCCAATGTATCGGTGCGTCCAGTGGGCAGCAATAAGCTGGGAACCAAAGTGGAAATCAAAAATATGAATTCCATATCCGGTGTGCGCAACGGAGTCATTCATGAGATTGCGCGTCAGATACAGGTGTTGCAGAGTGGACAGACCATCGTGCAGGAAACTCGCCGCTGGAATGCGGAGGGAGGATTTACTGAGTCCATGCGCTCCAAGGAAATGGCGCATGACTATCGCTATTTTCCTGATCCTGACCTGATGCCGGTCAAAATTGACGAGGCCATGTTGGCTGTACAGAAGGAGAAAGTACCGGAATTGCCTTTTGACAAGCAGCGTCGTTTTTTTGAACAGTACGGGCTTCCTTATACGATCACTTCCGTGTTGGTGCCTTCCTTACCTCTGTCCGAATATTTTGAAGAGGCGGTCGGGTTGTATGACAAGCCGCAGGCAATTGCCAACTGGATTGCCAATGATTTGCTGCGCGAGCTTTCAGCGGCAGGCACCGAAGGCAGCCTGCCTATAAGTGAATCCAAGGTGCGTCCTCAACACATTGCCAGTTTGGTCAAGCTGGTGGAGGATACGGTGATTTCCAATAATATCGCGAAGGAAGTCTTTATTGAAATGTTCCAGACAGGGGAATTGCCCGAAGAAGTGGTGGATCGTCGGGGGCTGCGCCAGTCAAACGATACCAGCGAATTGGAAGGGTGGGCCCGGGCGGCGGTGGAAGCCAGTCCGAAGTCCGTCGAAGATTGGAAAGCAGGCAAGGAGAATGCAATTAATTATCTCAAGGGACAGGTGATGAAGGCATCCAAGGGGAAGGCGAATCCCAAGCTGGTGGATCAGGTCTTGCGCCAGGTATTGGAGAGACAGTAAGTTGATGCTGGTATGAAACGTTCTTTTGTTGATTTTGTTCAACCCTTGCGGCTGGGGGTCAATATCGACCATGCGGCAACGTTGCGGCAGGCCCGTTATCGCGAGGAAAAGGAAACCTGCGGCAAGATGATTGAGCCTGATCCGGTGCTGATTGCCCTGTTGTCCGAGAAAGCAGGCGCGGATAGTATCACGGTTCATCTGCGGGAGGATCGCCGCCATATTCAGGACCGAGATGTCTGGCGTATTCGCGAGTCCATTACCACCTGGTTGAACCTGGAGATGGCGGTTACCGATGAAATGGAGAATATCGCACTGGAGTTGGAACCGGATTCAGTCTGTCTGGTACCGGAAAGCCGACAGGAGGTGACGACAGATGGCGGCGTGGATATTGTCGGACAGCGGGAACGCATTGCGCGCGTGGTGGAGAAAATGACATCCGCGGGGATTAAAACCAGTCTTTTTATTGATCCCGACGAGAGGCAAATCCACGCATCAAGGGAAGTAAACGCACCCTGGGTGGAATTGCATACGGGGGCATTCGCGCACGCTTATTATCATGAGGAAAGTCGCCTACAGCAGATGGAACGCTTGCGAAATGCCGCTTCCCTGGCTGATGGGCTGGGACTGACCGTCAATGCGGGACATGGAATCAACTATTACAATATACGGGATATTGTTACTATTCCCCAGCTACATGAATTGAACATTGGGCACAGCATTCTCAGCCGCTCCATGCTCTATGGTGTGGAAGAGGCTGTACGCCGGATGAAGAATCTGATGCAACGCTGATGCGTTTTCGATGACGCACCGGCAATCATCAGATATTGGGAAGTACTGGGGCTTCATTTTTTTTGTGGCTTTAATGGGTGCGATTCCTCCCATGGCTACAGATATGTTTCTTGGGGCTATGCCGCAAATTGCCAGGGATTGGCAGGTTCCCCTGCAGCGTGTGAATCTTTCTTTGGTCCTCTGGTTCGTTGCGTTCAGTTTCAGTCTGCTGTTTTGTGGTGCGATTTCGGATAGGGTGGGGCGTCGACCTGTCCTGATATGGGGAGTTGCGCTTTTTGCCCTGTCTTCTTTTCTCTGTTCTTTGGCAAGCAATGTGGAGCAACTCATATTGTTCAGGGTGTTACAAGGGATTTCAGCAGCGGCTCCTTCTGCCATGTGTCTGGCGATTTGCCGAGATCGATTCGAGGGACGCCTGAGGCAAAAAATTCTGGCTTGGATGGGGATTGTCATTGGGATCACGCCAATGATTGCGCCATCTCTTGGCGCCATACTGTTGCAGATCGCAGGTTGGCAATGGATCTTTGGTGTCCAGGCGATTCTGGGGGGATTGCTGCTTGTACTGGTATTATGGATATTCAGCGAGTCTGCCGGGCAGTTGGAGATGGGTGGCGTATGGTCCATGCTGTGTCGCTATGGACGTTTGTTGCGCAATCGCAACTTTGTCATGGCGAATATCATCATCAGTTTACTGTGCGGACCCTTGTTTGGTTATGTGGCATTCTCCTCTACTGCCTATATCCAAATCTTTGGACTGTCAGAGAGCCTGTTTGCTGTCATGTTTGGGGGAAATGCCATCATGGCCATGGCAGGATCATTCAGTTGTACCCGATTGTTCCGCTATTTTGATGATCGCTCACTGCTTGTGGTTTGTATCGTGGGGAGCGTGGTCGGTGGCGTTTTTCTACTGGTATTAGGGAGTTTACACTATCTCCTGTTCGCGTTGGGGATTGCCATTTATACTTTTTTCTTTGGAATGAGCCGACCTTTGGGAAATCACCTGATTCTGGAGCAGGTGATGCAGGATATCGGTGCCGCCTCTTCGACAATCATCTTCACGCAGTTTCTGATTGGCGCCACATGTATGGCGATTGCGACTTATGGCTGGCAAAGACCACTTCTGATGTTTTCGATCATGGTAGTGGTTTTTCCCGTTGTTGTCTTGTCAGTATGGCCCAATCTGCAACGCAGGCTGAAATATCATCAGAGTACGTAAGATTGAGGGGAAAGCGCGCGTCTCAAAGATGTCTGACTACGGAGCGTGCCACGCCTTGAATGATCAGTTCCGCGACGGGAAACAGAGAGGGAAACAGAGGATTTTCCGCCTTGAGATAGGGGGATTTGCCAGGTTCCTGCACGTATCGTTTCAGTGTAGTCTCCCCGTCGATAAGGGCCGCGACTATTTCCTGGTTACGGGGAGAACGCTGCTCCAATATGACGATGTCGCCATCGTAAATTCCAGCGTTGACCATGCTTTCACCGCGCACCTTGAGTGCAAATGCCTTCTGGTTGCGGTTGATTCCCGCCGTTTCCGCGTCAATCTGCAAACGCCCCACCGCGTTGCCTGACTCGATCCCTTCCGCATAGCCAGCAGGAATACTGCCGAAAAGGGGAATATCGACCACATTCATGGCCTCAGACGGAAATGAGACGCTCTGGGCAGGGAGCTGAAACGCGCGCGCCCGTCCAGGGGGGCGGATGAGTTGTCCCTTGCGCTCCAGTGCGCTCAGGTGACGGGCAATGCCATTCGTGCTGGCCAGGTTAAAGTGCTTCTGGATTTCACGAATTGTGGGCCAGAATCCGTTCTGTTCGGAAAAATAACGGATGAAACCGAGAATTTCCTGTTGGCGGAGAGTCAGTGGACGGGGTTTGCGGCTCATAACAGATTCATCAAAATGATGAACATATTTCTAGGTGAACAAATGTAGCTATGTCAAGAGCTTTATTCGCCACAAAAGTCGCGATCAGGTGTCGAAACGAATGTCCATCAGGGAAAAATCGTCATCGAGGATAGCGGCCCGTTGGAGTTTTTGGGCAATGGCAAAGGCTTCGTCCACGATACGGTTCTGGACGTGAATCAGTTGCTGCAGCGTGGATGAGAACTCTTCCAGTGTGACCAGTGATTCGTCTTCCCTGGTGATTTCATAGACACCATCGCTGAACACGAACAGACGCCCCTGTTCAGGGATAGAGACTTCTGCTTCCTGGTATGGGGCGCCCTCCATACAGCCGATTACCAGTCCGGGGGTACGCAACTGGACCATGCTGTTATGCTGCGGGTCGTATAACAGGGCAGGCGGATGCCCACCCGATGAGTAGCGAAGCCTGCGACTGGTTTTATGAAATACGCCGTACCAGATCGTGAAATACATATTGTTCTGCCGCTCCATCTGAAAAGTGTTGTTCAATGCTTCAAGGACGGAGGAGGGAGAACGGAAATCGGTATTCGGCAAGGTTTGTGAACGCAGGACATTAATCGCGCTGATTGAAAGCAACGCGGCTCCAACCCCGTGACCGCACACATCTACCAGATACATGGCGAAGTGTTCATCGTCCACCCAGTGATAGCCGAAAGAATCCCCTCCCAGGCTGGTGGAGGGAACGAACTTCCATTCGATTGTCACCTTGGAAGATTCTTCTGGAGGCAGCAGCGAAGCGACGTAATCAGCAGCCTCGTTCAGTTCGTTTTGCAAGATATCCTGAGTGGATTGCAGCGCTTGTAGATAGTGACGCTCCTGATCGCGGAAATGTTTCCTCTGCAAAGAGGCACCAATGCGCGCTTTTAAAAAAGTCGGATTAAACGGCTTGGGCAAAAAATCCTCTGCGCCATGCTCGATGCAATAGATCACACTCTCTATCTCATCGAGAGCGGAAATCATAATGATTGGAATATGTCGTGTCTGTTCATCCTGCTTGAGGCGTTTCAACACTTCACGGCCATCCATTGCGGGCATCATGATATCCAGCAGAATCGTATCGAAAGAATGGCTGCGAACCATTTCGAGTGCCTGTTTGCCATCATTTGCCGTATGTACCTGTAAACCGTTTTTTTCCAGTCTTCGGGTCAGCATGTCACGATTTTGTTCATTGTCATCAACAACGAGAACCGTGCCGTTGAGTTGCAAATCATCTATGGCTGAACCCGTATCCGATTGTTCCGAACGATATTCGACGGAGAGGCGACGTTCTGTTTCCGCGTTAGACGGTTGATCCGCGGAGTCGGATTGCTCTTGCGTGGCGATGGATTCGCCGCCAACAAAACGATAACGGTCTGGTTGCAGCTCCTGTTGAATCAGCCCCAGCAAGTGACGCGCTGCCTTGGTAACCTTATTCAAGTCTTCGATCAACTCAGGTTGATCAATGTCCTCCAGTTCTTCTCCGACCAATTCAGTGTATCCGATGATTTGATTGATGGGAGTGCGCAGGTCGTGGCGCAGGGAAGCCAAGGGATCCTTGGCCGAAGAAGAATCATGGGTATTCATGCTGAATTCCGGCGCAACAGGGCCTCTATCTTCTCGAGCAGCCGAGGTAGCTCGACAGGTTTGGTATCGTAGTCATCGCAACCAGCCTCCAGTGCGGCTTCCCTGTCTCCCGCCATGGCATGTGCGGTCAGTGCGATGATGGGAATGTGTTTGTGATCCGCACTGGCCTTAATCTGGCGGGTGGCATCCCATCCGTTGATCACTGGCAGGCTCATGTCCATTAAGATCAGGTCGGGCATCTCGCGGAATGCCGTATCCACTCCCTGTTGCCCGTCCTCCGCAATACAGACTTCAAAGCCTTTGCGCATCAACCTGCGCGAAAGCATATCTCTGTTCATCTCGTTATCTTCAACAATCAGTAGCTTGGCCATAGGGAATTACGAGGTGGTGCGACTGGCTTCCTGCCAGGCCGCGTTCAATTCATCTGTAGAGAGCAGGCGCAGTTTTTGCAATCTTTTCCAGGCTTCCAAATAGCGGTTCTGGGTGCCGAGAATAATTTCGTCCGGAAGTTCGGGAGGGGATGATTGAAAGTCCCAATGGCTGCCCAGAAGGAAGTCGCGCACATACTGCTTGTCAAAACTGGAAGGGTGCGCACCGGGCTGGTAATCCTCCTGTGGCCAATAACGCGAAGAGTCAGGGGTCAGGATTTCATCAATCAGCCAGACTTGATCTTCGATGTCTGTGCCAAACTCGAATTTGGTATCCGCCAGTACCAAGCCGACCCGTTGGGTCAGGATTTCAGCAAAACGGTAAATGGTACGGCTCCAGTCGCGCACTGTTGTTGCATGCTCGATCCCGATTAACTGTACTGTAGTCGAAAAATCGATACTTTCATCATGGCCTTCCGTTGCCTTGGTTGACGGTGTGAAGAGCGGAGAACCCAGCGATGCGGACTCAAGAATGCCTTCAGGCAATACGAATTCACCTGCCGTCCCGTCCTTTTGATAACTTTTCCATGCGCTGCCAGTCAGGTATCCCCGCACCACAGCCTCAATTGGAAATGGCGCCAGTTTGTGAACGATCATGGTGCGCAACCAAAGCTCAGGGTAGTCCTTGAGTACTTTTTCCAGTTTTTGTTGATGGGCTGGAAAACGGTGGTGGCGGATGAAAGGAGTCAGCAAGTCCAACCAGAGATGTGTGATCTGTGTCAGGATTTCCCCTTTGCCAGGGATTCCAGGGCTCAGAATGTAGTCAAATGCGGATATCCTGTCTGTTGCAATAATCAACAGTGAATCGCCTGCATCATATATCTCCCTGACCTTGCCAGATCCTATTTTGGGATAGGGAAGTGTCGGGACCTGTAAAAACGCATGTGTGCTCATCAATGAAATGGCGACATTCTGAAATCTTCGCGGCAGGGGTCAAACAAATGAATCAAGAAATATCGCAAAACAGGGGTATAGTATAATTTTTGTGAAAACAGTATTGAAATTTGATCGTTTTTATACTTATGATAACAAGCTGATATGGGCTGGCATACAAGGGACGACTGTTTGGGCAACAGGATGTCTTTTTTGGTATTATTTACTGAGAAGGCAAAAACTGTTAGTAAGAATGCGACAACTGATTGGTTGTGCAGTATCGAGTACGTTTATTCTGTCTGACGCAAACATTTCCCCGATGCAAAATTCTCTCCTTAATGGTCACGAACCGCCCGTTCAGAGCCCCCCGGTGAAACGTCGTCGTTCTGTTCGCGGCTATCGTGATGACTCAGGTTTCATCCGCGCATCAATCATTTCGGGACGTGGATACATTCGACGGCATTGTGTTCCTGTGTTGGACCTGATGATGCGTCGTCTGGAACAGAAAGGTTGGAGTGGCGGATTCCGCATGGCGATTTCCCTGCTGTTCTACGGTGGGGGGAGTATATTCTGTTTTTGGTTGGCTTATGTGCTACGAGTGGAATTTGCCACCAGTCAGATCCCTGATTTCTGGAGAACATTCTGGAGCAGCCTGTTCTGGATACTCCCCTTAAAGTTGACCGTATTCATGCTCTATCGTCTGTTTGACGGTTTGCTGGCATACTTCAGTCTGCCTGACATTTTGCGTCTGGGGATGGCCATATTGACCAGCAGTGCGATGATTGCGGGCATCAGCCTGCTTGTAGGAGGGCCCAGCAGGGTGATCCTGCTGTTGGATCTGCTGATCAGCCTGGTTGTCTTTTCAGCATCCCGCATGGCCATGCGGATGAGCAGGGAAGCCGTGTCGGACTATCGGAATCAGGGCAGTGGTTCCCGTAAGAAGGTTGTTGTCATTGGGTCGGGGGATGAAGGTGCGATTTTGGTCAGGGAATTATTGAACAGACCTTCTCTGGGGATGACACCGATTTTCTTTCTGGACGATATTAAGTATCGCTGGCAAGGGCGGATCCACGGGATTCCCGTGCTGGGCGGGATCGAATTATTGCGGGAAAAGGACATCATTGAGGGAATTGATGAAGTGTTGTTCTCTGATTCGCAAATGGATCCCGATTTGCTTCGCAAAGCAGTACAACGGTTGAACAAGCTGAAGATACCTTTTCGTAAGGTGACTCCGTTTTTGCGGGAAGTGGGAGATTTCAAACAGGGACAACCTTTACTTAAACCGTTGGAATTGAGTGATTTTTTGCAGCGGGAACAGGCGCAATTGGACGCTGAAGGCCTGCGCCAGTTGATTGAAGGGCAGGCGGTGATGGTGACTGGGGCCGGAGGTAGTATCGGTAGCGAATTGGTTCGGCAGGTAGCAATACGTTCCCCGGGGAAACTGATTTTGGTGGAGCGTTCGGAAGCCAGTCTGTTTCTGATTCAGCAGGAAATACAATCCTTGTATCCGGAAATGCAACTGCATGCTGAAGTTGCGGATATCTGTAATGAAGAACGAATCGGTGCTTTGTTGAAACGAACGCGACCCGACATCATATACCATGCTGCCGCACACAAGCATGTGCCGATGATGGAGACGCAGCCTGCGGAAGCCCTGTACAACAACAGTATGGGGACGTACCGGATTGCCCGCCAGGGAGCATTGCATGGCGTTCCCCGTTTTATTCTGATTTCCACCGACAAGGCTGTCAAACCGAGCAGTGTGATGGGGGCGACCAAACGGCTTGCGGAATGGTCTCTGCTCCGGCTGCAACCACAGTTTGAGGGGACTCGCTTTATGATGGTACGCTTTGGCAACGTACTTGGCAGTTCGGGAAGCGTGATTCCGATTTTCGAGCGGCAGATTAAAAACGGAGGGCCCGTAACGGTAACGCATCCGGATGTCACCCGCTATTTCATGACCATTCCAGAGGCAGTTGGATTGGTGTTGCAATGTTCCCTGCAGGGCAAGGGAGGAGAAATCTTTTCACTGGACATGGGGAAGCCGGTGAAGATTGTGGATCTTGCCCGCCAGTTGATCGAGTTTTACGGCTATCGTGCCGACGTCGATATTGCGATTCGTTTTTCTGGCTTGCGACTCGGTGAAAAACTTCATGAAGAATTGGCGTATTCCAGCGAACTGATGGAAAACACCGCGCATGAAAAGGTATTTCAGATACGTTGTCAGCAGATACCCGATTCTGCATGGTGGTCCCGATTAGAGTCGCTGATTATGAGACGACACGAGCTGAACGCCACAGAGATTGTAGAGCAAATGCAGGGCTTGCTTCCAGAATACAAACCTGCCTACAATGGACAAGATGCCGTTTCTACAAGAGATTGAACCCGTACTGTTGCTGCAAAAGCTGGATCAACAACTTACCCGTGCCACACAGCGCAAGCTGGTGATTCCCAATGACATTCAGGTGTGCCTGACACGCATTACAAACCTGCAGAAGAGTATTGAAACAGCAAAGCAGTTATTACGGGAGCAGGAGGTGGCACGCAAGCAGATGGACACATCCATTGCCCAGATGGAGGAAAAAGTGATCAAACTGAAAACACAGCAGTTGGCTGTGAAGAAGAATGAGGAATACCAGGCCTTGACGAGGGAGATTGAACAGGCTCAGGGGAAAATACATCAATTGGAGGAGGAAGGGATTGAATTGCTCGATCAACTGGATCGTCAGCAGAAGGAAGCGTCTCTCTTGCAGGAACGGGTTGCCGTGGAGGTAAAGGAACAGGAAGACGGCATAGCGCAGTTTAAGGAGAAAGAGAAACAGCTCGCAGCAGAGATTGCCTCCCTTGAATCACAGTTGCAGGAACAAAGCGGGGTGGTATCGGAAAAACTGCTCGCCAACTGGCAGCGACTACGTAAAAGTTCGGTCAAGCCTCCTCTGGTCGTACCAGCCAAAGGCAAAGTCTGTGACGGGTGTCATATGACGATATCCAATGATTTGGAATCACGATTGCTGGCTGGTGAACTTTTGGTGTTCTGTGATCACTGCGGCAGGCTTCTCTATCGAGAATAGTCATACATGGATTCAAGTAAAACGACATTTAAGGAATTAGGATTATCAGCTCAGCTTTTGCAGGCGATTGAAGAAATGGGGTATCAATACCCGACTCCAATCCAGGCACAATCGATTCCATATATATTGAGGGGGGAAGATGTAGTGGGATCAGCTCAAACAGGGACTGGCAAGACAGCGGCTTTTGCGTTGCCAATCCTGGATCGCGTGCACACGGGGGGGGGGCATCAATGCTTGATTCTGGAGCCCACGCGTGAACTGGCTGCCCAGGTAGAGGAAAATTTTCTCAAATACGGCAAGGAAAAAGGTGTGCGCTGCGTACTGTTGCACGGTGGTGTGGGATATGGAACGCAGATAGAAAAGCTTAAAGCAGGCGCGGAGATCATTATTGCCACCCCGGGACGATTGCTTGACCATATTGGTCGGCGTACCCTTTCTTTGAAAGGGATTCGAATTCTGGTGCTCGATGAGGTGGATCGCATGCTGGATATGGGATTTTTGCCTGATGTACGCAGAATTATCGGTTATTGTGGCAAGGAGCGGCAGACCCTACTCTTCTCGGCGACGATTCCCAGGGAAATTGCCAGTTTTGTCGGGTGGGTTTTGAAAAATCCACAACGGGTGGAGATCGGGCAGAAGCGTTCACCTGCGGAAACCGTGAATCACGGATTGTTTCCCGTGGACAGCCGCCAGAAGTTTGATCTGCTGCAGCGGTTGCTGCAAAGGGGAGAGGCAGGCAGCACCATTATTTTTTGTCGTACCAAGGTAGGCGCAGATATGGTGGCGCGTTGGCTGGAAGCAACCGAGCACAAGGTGGGTGTGCTGCATGCGGATCGCAATCAGAAAGAGCGGCAGGCTACCCTGGTTCAGTTTAAATCAGGAGTGATTTCCGTTCTGGTGGCGACGGACATTGTCGCGCGGGGTATCGACATAGCTGGAGTTTCCCTCGTTATCAATTATGATGTTCCGCAACATCCTGAGGACTATGTTCATCGGATTGGGCGGACTGGACGGGCGGAATCCACAGGAGATGCGTTTACCCTGTACAGCGCGGAGGAAAAAGAGCATGTATTGGCGATCGAACGCTTTATTGATCAGAAATTACCGCGTATTAAGATTGAGGACTTCGACTACCGTTTCAGCCCTGTATTATCTGAAATCGAGCCACCTAAGGTAAAGAAGCGCAATCGTGGCGGCTCCAGTATGGGATCATTTTCCATGTTGGCAAAAAAGCGCCGTCGCTAGAGCGGGACAGGGAGTGCCTGTTTTTTTGTGCCACACAGTGCGTTAAATGGCACACCCGATAGGAGTCGAACCTATAACCTCCTGATCCGTAGTCAGGT
>CAZYDZ010000052.1:5096-12775 GCA_964646535.1 uncultured Opitutaceae bacterium | reverse complement strand
TTTCAGCCAGAAACGAAACTGCAGCCAGAGAGCCAGCAACAATCCTTCCAATCCAGCCTGATAGAGTTGCGAGGGATGGCGCGCGGGCAATAGCTCTATCGGGTATTCTGGATAGGGCGCGCTCTTGGGGAATATCCAACCCCACGAGGAGTCTGTGACTTTGCCCCATAATTCTCCATTGATGAAATTGGCAATGCGTCCGAAGAAGATGCCGATGGGGGCTGTGATGGATACGAGATCACCCAATATGTAGAGTGAAACCTTGTATCGCTGCGCATACCAGACCAGCGCAAGAAATACGCCAATGAATGCTCCGTGACTGGCCATGCCGCCCTCCCATACGCGCAGCAGACTGAGCGGGTCTGACAGCAGCATTTCGGGATGATAGAACAGGGTGTAGCCGATGCGCCCCCCTGCCATGACACCGATAATCAAAAACAGAATCAGGTTGGATACCGCGTCAGGATTCAAGGGTGACTTTTGAGCCTTCCATGCCATGCGCAGGATCAACCAGGACATCAGAAACCCAGCGAGATAGGAGAGCCCATAGTAGCGAATCCCCATGTTTTCGCCGAATCGTATCAGAAAGGGATCCATGTCATGTATGCGCGGCGTCACTGTCTCTGCCAGTACAATCGCCATTGTTTGCCAGTTGTACGCAATTCCCGTTGCCAACGATACATCCATAAAAAACAACAACCTGCCGCAAAATTTCTCGGGTTTCCAGACAAAAGGGCAGAGCAGCCCATCTTGTAGGAGCGGCTTTATGCCGCGATACCAACCAACCCACGTTCGGGTCGCGGCGTAAAGCCGCTCCTACAATTAACGCGAAGAATCAGGTAATCAAGGCCAGTTTCTGCCCTGAATCAGGGGAGGGAGAATACAATAGTGAGGGTGGGTGAATATGGTTTGACAGGGGAGGGCGATTTGGTTTCGATCCCTGCAAGCCAACCCCGTTTTCCTATGAACCTTAAGTTAAAAAAGTGGGTATTGCTCAGAGGGAGGTAAAGTGTGCTTATTCAAGATGTTACTACGACCCTGAATCCAATAAATAGGTTTACTTAGAGCAATAGTATGTTGTTATATATGAAAATTTATTTTTTTATAGTTGTTGTCATGTCATGTGAAATGCTCATGGGAAAAGGTGATAGTCGTATGACAGCCAATATTCTAAGGTTATTATATGAAGAGAATCGAGATATTGCATGGGTGAAAACGAAAAATAAGAAATCATTTTATGAAGATTACCCGGAGTTGAAAGATAGTTATAATTTATATTCCACTACTCACATTCAGAGAGGGATAGCCTTTTCACTGTCTTCGTCCGTCAATTACTATAGTGTGTTGGAGTCTGCTCGGGGAGGATATAAAAAAATGATTCAAAAAATTGATTATGATGGAAATATGAATGCTTCTTCATATAGGGCTACGCACTATAGGGATATTTTGCATTCTCATTATTATTTTATGCCATATGAAAATACGGAGTGGATTATATTTAACATAGATTGCAAGTTGGTAGGTGATAATCTGGTAGAAGATATTGACGGAGTGATTCTTGAGGATTGCCATCATATTGTAGGGAATAATTTTATTGGTGGAAACCCCTCTCTTTTTTTTGATGACGCTCGTTTTATATTGAGTAACAAGGGTGATCTTGATAAAATATTAAAAAGAAGATATTCACATGATATTTTCCGAAAAATAGCTGGCATTATTAGCTTAGGAGGGGCTTTAGGAGATGATTTTGTGATTGTTCCTGGTATGGATGGCAGGGATGTTTATTATAAGTATAATCCCGTCAAACCTGATGGGCAGGAAATTGAATTAATGTTACGACTTTTCCATAATTCTGATAACGCTGCTTATTTTATTGAAAGATATCATTCTGATTACAAAAAAATTAATGCGAAGATGGAACTTATTCCTGGTGGTAGAGAGGCTTTGCTGGTTGATGGTGTTACGGGGATTGTGCGTGTTGGGCATTATGTTGCTGTTGTGAAGAATAATTCTAATTTAGAAAGGGAGGAGTTTATTAAAAAAATATCTGATGTAAGAAGGCGTATGTCTGTTATGGTTAGTGTTTCTACGGACCACGTATTGAATAATAATAAATATGAATTTTCATATTCTGAAAACGGTGAAGAATCTGTTATATATAATTATTTTTTAGTTAATAATATGGAGGAGAATATTGTGTTGGATATGAAAGAGAGAAGACTTTCTGGTGATCCAAAGAAAAAAAGATCTCTTGATGAGATATTGAAAAAATTGGTTGATACTGATATTCCGGACACATCCGGTCAGTTGGTCTGGTTTCGTCATCGTGGATTCGATATTAGAGTGAAAATAACGGATTGTACCGAGATGTCAAAGGCAAGGGATATGTTAAAGAACGAAGTTATTAAGGATGTTAAGGAAGGAGAGTTGTACACAATCAACGAAAGTCGATCATTGTTTTATAGGAAATCTTATTTCGTAGAATTGAATATTTCTCCAAGACGGATTGCGGATGTGGATGTAAAAGAGCTTTTTCGTGAGGTTGATGTATTGGTGGGCAAGTGAAGCAGAATTCTAAAAAGAGGAGTAATGGTGATGAATCAAATAAAAACCTGCCGATGGAAGTTTGTTAGCTGTATTATTTTCTTCCTGCAGTATTTTTTATTGTCATATTGGCTGGTCTACTTCAGGGGATATTTTTATGAAGGGAGTGAATTTATTTGCTTGTTATCCATTGGTGTTTTTGCGCTTGTGTTATATCTCTTTCTTCATCCCAGGGTTGCGCATTATGATTTTCGAGACCATACATTATGGACATTTTCATTGATTAGAGTGTCTTTATTGATGGTGTTATGTTTTTTCGTTCTTTCGTTGATTCTTTTTTATTTTCCGCCTCGTGGATTCGAGGTTGTGGATCATGGTTTGGGGGTTGGAGATATTGTATTATTGATTACTTTTTTGGGAGGTATGGTGATTTGTTTGGTTTTTCTTCTTTTATTTTTATTAATTAAAGTCTTGGTGGGGTTTGATTTTACTTATGTGATGGATGGCATTAATGTGGTGAGGGAGATCGTTTTTTTCTTAAATAGCTTCTTGTATGCTATAATCATTAATTATATCTTTGTTGGAAAGAGCAATAGGTTGTCAGAAAAAAGGCGTTTAATAAGTATAGATTTTATTTCTAAAAAGTGACCATACCTTCTGCTGATAGCCGAAGCCGAAGAAATGTTTTAGCGGGTTCATCAATCACACGATCAGCTAGAATCCGGAGACGTCTTTTCCCGATTCGCCTATCGAGCATTGTCAGTGCGAAGATCAGTGGATTTTCAGAAAGGAGTGCGTTCTCGACCTTCATATCGAGGTACATACCGAGAGCGCATCCAAAATCATTCTTTGAAAAAATCCTTTCTTGTATGACCGCCTCAAGGTTTTGTCCAAGCTCTCTCCATCGGTTTTCATGCCTGAAGTCACAAAATGAAATGACTTCCTGGCCATCATAGGTGATCCAGGTTTTCCCCCGCTGTTCATAGGCGGCATGATAACCTGTTGTCTTTAGGGCAAGGAGAGGACGCAGGGATGGAGCCAGCATTTCTCTAAATAGTTTGTGTTTCTTGGACCAAATCATGAGGTAGGATGATGTTATCTTCAGTGTATCGGAAATTCACCGTTTGTATATCCTTTTATATACTCTGCAACCATCTGTTTTGGATGGTGATTGAGAGACAGGAATCAGTGTACATGTGCCTGTAAGGGAGGATGCATACCATAATCTTTATTTTATTATAAGTTAATGGATAACAGCGTGATGTGTTAATTGGTTGAGAGCCTTGTTGCGCTATTTGAGTGTTGTATTGAGGATTTTTTGTCATCAATATGCCATTTTATGAAATCTCTGTTCCCTGAAAAACAGCGCGCACGACTGGAGGCTTTGGGTAAGATTGCCTTTTGTAATCCGTTTTCAGCAGAGCGCGAGAAACTGGAACTGCAGGTGTTGGGGCGTGGAGCGGTTTCGCCGCAGGAGCGAGATGAGCACGATGAGCGCTATTCGCCCTTCTTGGATGAGATACTGGCGATTTCCGCGCAGGCATTGGTTGGGGCACGGAACAGACGCAGCTTGGATCAGCGTTATTCGGAACGGGATGAAGAGTTGTATCGCAATTTGTTTTTTGTCTGGACCTATCACGAGTGGATACCCGTGCTGGATGATATTATTGCCAACAGCGCTGAAAACACCACGCGCAAGGAGTTGAATGCGTACAAGCGTTTTCAGGAACGTTATGGTGAGTGGGCTCCACGGTTCTGGAGGGAGGTGCCCGAGTGTCATCCGGAGCGATTGTTTGCCTCGTATTTTCAGATACGGCGGGCTTTTTATCATATTTTCCGTTTTATTATCGGACGTTCGGCACGGGTGAATCAGTTGCGCCGTCGTGTGTGGGAGTCGATTTTCACCGTGGATATGCTGCGCTACCAACGCGTGTTGACCAACCGCATGCACAATATGCACACCTTGGTCACGGGGCCGTCTGGTTCAGGGAAAGAATTGGTATCCAGGGCGATCGGTCAATCCTGTTTTTTGCCGTTTGACCCTCAGAAAGGGTTTGATCGTCAAAACAGGGAGCGGTTTTTGCCAGTCAATCTGAGTGCGCTTACCGAGAATCTGCTGGAGTCGGAATTGTTCGGACATCGCCGTGGGGCATTTACTGGAGCGGTTGAGGATCGCATCGGATATTTTGAGGAAGCGGGACCGCACGGTTGCGTGTTTCTGGATGAAATCGGTGATGCAGGATTGCCGATTCAAGTGAAATTGTTACGGGTGTTGGAGTCGCGTGGATTCCAGCGGCTGGGCGAGACCAAGCTGCGCCGTTTTGAGGGTAAGGTGATTGCGGCGACCAACCGCAATTTGATTGAAGAGATACATAACGGACAGTTTCGCGAGGATCTTTATTATCGTTTGTGCGGAGATCGCGTGACAACGCCATCCCTGCGGGAAATCCTGGATGATCGTCCTGCCGACATGGAGCGTATGGTGGCCTATATTGCGGTGAAACTGGTCGGTGAAGAGGAGAGTGAACGCTTTACTGAACAGGCTTTGGAGTTTATTCAGAGATATATTGGTGCGGACTATGCGTGGAAGGGAAACTTCCGCGAGTTGGAGCGTTGCGTCAGCAACTATTTGATCCACGGTAATTACCAGCGTGAAGACGAGACGGAAGTACGACAGGAAACTGGTCTCGAGGACTGGCAGGTCAATTTGAAGCGGTTCCCTGATATGCCATTAGGCCAACTGATTGGAGCCTATACGCAACAGGTATGGCAAAGAACGGGAAGTTATCTCGAAACCGCACGGTTATTGGGGGTTGACCAGAGAACGGTGCGCAAGTACACATTGCGCGCCTTGCGCGAGGGAGATTCGACTGAAGGGAATTCTGAGGGATAAAAAGGGGACATTAGGGGAAGTTTTTTGAAAGTTCTCTTGCCAAAAAGCGGGTATTTTCGCTTAGATGCTTCTTTACAACTATCAAGATTATGGCAGTAAAACTCGCGATTAACGGATTCGGTAGAATTGGTCGCCTGGTGTTCCGGGCGATTGCTGATCGAGGCCTCCTGGGTAAGGAGATCGAGGTCGTGGCAATCAACGACCTCGTCAGTGCGGAAAACCTGGCCTACCTGCTTAAATACGACTCGACCCAGGGGCGTTTCTCCGGCGAGGTTTACGCCGAAGGGGATTCCCTGGTGGTCAACGGCAACAAAATTCGCTGCCTCGGATTGCGCGATGTACCGGCCAATCTGCCATGGAAGCAGTACAATGTGGATCTCGTGTTGGAATCGACCGGATTGTTCACCGAAGACAAAGCGGCCAAGGGACATATTGATGCAGGCGCCAAGCGTGTGATCATTAGTGCTCCTGGCAAGGGAGACCTGAAGACGGTCGTAATGGGCGTGAACGATCAGGAGTTGACGGCTGCCGACACGATTATTTCCAATGCCTCCTGTACTACAAACTGTTTGGCTCCGATCACTAAGGTGCTACTGGAGAATTTCGGTATTGAGGAAGGTTTGATGACGACCGTACACAGCTATACCGCTACCCAGAAAACAGTGGATGGTCCTTCTCCGAAAGACATGAAGGGTGGACGTACCGCTGCGATCAATATTATTCCTTCCACAACCGGTGCTGCCAAGGCAGTCGGTTTGGTATTGCCGCAGGTTAAGGGCAAGCTGACCGGTATGTCCTTCCGCGTGCCGACTCCGACCGTCTCTGTGGTTGATCTGACTTTCCGCACCTCCAAGGAAACCAGTTACAAGGAAATCTGCGAAGCGATGAAGAAAGCCGCTGCAGGTCCTCTGAAGGGTATTCTGGAGTACACCGAGGACGAAGTGGTGAGTTCTGACTTCATTCACTGCAAGGCTTCCTCAATCTTTGACGCAGGTTCGGGTATTGAACTGAACAACCGCTTCTTTAAGGTGGTCAGTTGGTACGACAACGAGTGGGGTTACAGCAATCGTTGTGTGGATCTGATTCAGAAGGTCAGCAAGTTCTAATCTCTGACAACAATCAACTTTTGAGGCACCTCGTCTGAGTGATTCTAGTCAGGCAGCGAGGTGCCTTTTCCAATTATGAAGACCAAAACAATCCGGGATGTATCGTGGGATGGTGAGCGCGTGTTCATGCGCGTTGATTTCAACGTGCCGCTCAGCCCTGAAGGCAGGGTGGAGGACAGCAGCCGTGTGGATGCTGCGCTTCCTACCATTCGCTATCTCCTCGACAAGGGAGTGAAACTGGTGTTGGCAAGCCATTTGGGGCGTCCCAAGGGCAAGCGCAATCCTCAGTATTCGCTCAAACCAGTTGCCACATATCTTGCGGAGGCCCTTGGCAAGCCGGTGTTGTTTGCGGAGGATTGTATCGGGGAATCCGTAGAGGCGCTGGTGCAGTCCCTGCAGCCTGGACAGGTGGTTTTGTTGGAAAACCTGCGTTTTCATCAGGAAGAAGAGGCCAACGATACGGAGTTTTCCAGGAAACTGGCCAGGCTGGCGGATGCGTATGTCAATGATGCGTTTGGTACCGCACATCGCGCCCACGCCTCAACCGAGGGAGTGGCTCATTTCCTGAGCCCGAAAGTGGCGGGTTTGCTGGTCGAAAAAGAGCTAACTTTCCTGGGTGAAAAGACAGCTAATCCACAGCGTCCGTTTGTGGTGATTCTCGGAGGGGCCAAGGTCAGTGACAAAATTCAGGTGATTGATGCCCTGCTGGATAAAGCGGACAAGATTCTGATTGGTGGAGCAATGGCTTATACCTTCAAGCTGGCACAAGGGGGTAAAGTGGGAAACAGCCTGTGTGAAAAAGACCAGGTGGATACGGCATTGCGCGCCTTGGAGAAGGCGAAGGCCAAAGGAGTCGAATTTCTGTTGCCGAGCGACACACTCTGTACCGATTCACTGGATTTCGGCAGCCGCAAGGTCGGTAGCCTGAAGGTTGTGAAAGGCGATATCGAAGATGGTTGGGAGGGTGTTGATATCGGACCTGAAACGGTTAAGCGCTATTCTGATATCATTGCTGCGGCCAAGACGATTTTGTGGAATGGCCCAATGGGGGTGTTTGAGATGGAAAAATTTCAAAATGGAACAAAAACGATTGCTGTTGCTGTTGCAGAAGCTACCCAAAATGGTGCTTTCTCGCT
>CAZYDZ010000052.1:0-5086 GCA_964646535.1 uncultured Opitutaceae bacterium | reverse complement strand
GGCGCTTTCCATCATCGGCGGCGGGGATTCGGTGAAGGCGATCCACCAGAGCGGGTATTCCTCTCAGGTTGATTTCATGAGTACGGGGGGCGGCGCCAGTCTGGAGTTTCTGGAAGGTAAGAATCTCCCGGGCGTGGCCGTTCTCGACAAAGCCTGACTTCATGTATCCAAAAAAAATCTACAACCTTATTTGATATGCCTATTAAAACCTTGAGAAAGCCGCTCGTAGCCGGAAACTGGAAGATGTTTAAGAACAATTCCGAAGGAGAGGAGTTGGCGCGTGAAATTATTGATGGAACCGCTAAAATCAGCGGGGTACAGACAGTATTGTGTCCTCCGTTTACCGCGTTGGAACGTGTCAGTAAAGCATTGGGCAACTCCATGGTTCGTTTGGGCGCCCAGAACATGCATCCTGAGATTTCGGGTGCCTTCACTGGTGAGGTTTCCCCTGAAATGCTGCGTCATCTGTTTGTAACCTACGTGATTCTTGGTCACAGCGAGCGCCGACAGATCTTCAAGGAAACCAACGCGTTCATTAATGAGAAGGTGTTGTCGGCCCTGAAGAGCAATCTCAAGCCGATCCTTTGCGTGGGGGAAACCCTGGATGAGCGCAAGGCGGACCAGACGATGAGCGTGGTGGGCAGCCAGCTCAAGGAAGGCTTGAAGGGAGTCACTAAGAAGGCTGTTGCCGACGTGGTGATCGCATATGAGCCAGTCTGGGCTATTGGCACAGGTGTAACCGCGACGCCAGAGCAGGCCCAGGAAGTACACCGTGAAATCCGCAAGCAACTTGCTGGGTTGTTCGACGAGAAGATTGCCGAGAAGGTGCAGATTCTCTACGGGGGCTCAGTGAAACCACAGAACGCCCTGACGCTCTTCGAACAGCCAGACATCGATGGTGGCCTGATTGGTGGCGCCTCGCTGGAAGCCCGCAGTTTTCTCGATATTGTCGAGGCAGCTCAGCAGACGGTCGGCGAGTAAGTTTTTTATCCGACGGGTCGGACGAATCGGTCTGGCCCGTCGGATTTTATTTAAGAAGATAGCGCAGCTTCCGTCTTCAGGCGCAATTGACCGCAAGCGGCTGCGATGTCGTGGCCTTTTTCGCGGCGAATCGTGACGGAGACGCGGGCTTTTTCGAGTACGTCGAGAAATTTCTGCTGACGCATCATGGAGGGGCGTTTCCACGGCAGCCCGTCCACTTTATTGTAGGGGATCAGGTTGACGTGGGCGTGCAGTTCGCGGGCGATATCGACAAGGGCTTCCGCCTGTTCAAAGGTGTCGTTGATGCTGTCGATCAGAATGTATTCGAGTGTCAGCATCCGTTTGTGGGTTTCCGTGAACGCCTTGGCCGCAGGGATCAGTTTTTCCAATGGATAGGCCTTGTTGACTGGCATGATCTGGCTGCGCACTTCATTAGTGGCTCCATGCAGGCTGATTGCCAGGCGGAATTGTAAGGGTTCTTTCGCCAAATCATAGATTCTGGGAACCAGTCCTGAAGTGGATACGGTGATGCGGCGTGCGCCGAACTGGAATCCCCAGTCGGCATTGAGGATCGTCAACGCCTGTATCAGGTTGTCGTAATTGGCGAGGGGTTCTCCCATGCCCATGATGACGATATTGTCAAATGGAACGCGGGCTGGATCGTCGCGATGTTGGGCATTGGATTCCTTCCAGCAGATGCGCATGATTTGCCCGACGATTTCACCAGCGAGCAGATCGCGTTTCCAGCCAGCCAGGCCTGATGCACAGAATTTACAGCCGAAGGCACAACCGACTTGGGTGGAAATACAGATTGTTTTGCGTGAGTGATCCAATCCTACGCCTACCTGTGGCGCGCGAATCAGAACCGTTTCAATCAGTGAGCCATCCCCCTGTTTGAGCAGCAATTTGTCGGTGACATCATCCGCCTGGCGAATCAGCACTTCCGAGTTGGGTACCAGGATAAAGGAGTCATTCAGCCATTGACGCAGATTTTTCGGCAGATTGAGCATGGCCTCCCACGAATCCACCCGTTTGTTGTAAATCCAGTCGAGTATTTGTTTGGCGCGGAACGCAGGATGACCGTCCGCTGTCAGCCTGAGTTGCAGAGATTCCAGCGTTTCACCGTAAATCAATGGACGATCCGGCTGATACTTCATAAGAGAGTGACCTAAAAGAGGAAAAGAAGAGTGTATTCTTGTTACGGGACGTTCTGCAAGCAGGATGATGAGAAAGCACTGGTATCGTTTGGCGTTCTCCCTTCGGACCAGTAAGAGCGGCTTTATGCCACGACCAAGGCCCGCGCCACGTTTGGGTCGCGGCATAAAGCCGCTACAGGCCAAGCTCTCCCCCTTGTATTCTGTATGGTAAAATTTTCCGTTCGATTTTTTCCTGATAGTTGTAAGACTGAACCCTGCCGTTTGTGAAAATTTTTCAAAGATATCTACTTGTTCAAATTGGACTGACCACGCTGGCGTGCGTCAGCCTGTTTGTGTTTGTCATGATGGCGGCGAATGCCCTGCGCGATGTGATCGGACCCTTTGTCAGTGGTCGTATTTCGTTTGGCTTTTTTATTCAACTGTTGGGGTTGTTGATTCCTTTTGTATCCGCCTACGCATTGCCGTTGGGGATGCTGGCGGGAATTCTGCTGGTGTTGGGGCGGATGTCGGCCCAGCGGGAAATTGTGGCGATGAAGACTGCAGGGATTCCATTGTGGCGCATGTCGGCTACGATTTTTCTGCTGGCTTCATTAGGGGTGGTATTTTCCATCATGGTACACTTTTCGTTTGCTCCCAACGCGCGCACGGCGTTTCGCGAATTATTATCAGAGGCCGTGAAAACCAATCCGCTTGAATTTGTGGTGCCGCGCACTTTTGTGAGGGATTTTCAGGGAGTGGTCTTGTATGTGGGAGAACGCGACCAGAAGAGCGGAGAAGTGAAGGATTTATGGATATGGGAGCAGAATGAGAAGCGTCAGGATGTGCGTTCCCTGCGCGCGCCAAGGGGCGTATTTCGCTGGGATAAGGAAGAAGATGCGTTGATTTTGGAGGTCTTTAACGGCTTCATTGAATCACGTAACACAGCCGACCCTGAAAATCTGATCGAGGCGCACCCTGCAGTGGCGTTTGAGAGCTGGCCGTTACGTTTGCCATTGGGACGTCTGATAAAAGGGAGCACAGGACCTAAAAAACTATCCAATATGAATTTTATGGAGTTGTGGGAGGAAAGGAGGCTGGCCGCAGAAAAAGAGCAGGAAGATCCGCAATTTCGCAGCCATTGGATTCGGGTAAACATGGAAATCCAGCGCCATTTTGCGATGTCATTCGCCTGTTATTCATTGATTTTGGTAGGGATTCCCCTGGGGGTAAGATTCAAACGTGGTGAAACCTATGCCAACATTGCTTTGGCACTGGGGCTGGGATTGGCCTACTATTTCCTGATGATTGTGTTTTCCTGGTTGGAAACAAAACCCGAGCTGCGACCAGACGTCCTGATCTGGATTCCCAACCTGCTGTTTCAGGGAGCAGGAGCGTACCTGTTTTATCGGGTGGACAAGCGTTAAACAGCAGGAAACAGTTGGCCCTGGTCCATTTTGGAACCGCAGATTCTCGCAGAGGGAAAAGGGTGTCTCGCCAACCCCGACAAGTCGGGTCAGGGACACAGGGAACACCAAGAGAGAGAAAGAGTGGCTTCGTGCGAAGGAATAGTGGACGAGGTGGACAAAATGTAGGAGGGGCTTTATGCCGCGACGCGAACGTGGTGTGGGCCCGATCTCAATCCGTTATCTGCGAAAATCTGCGCCATCTGCGGTTTCTCTGTTTCAGGCCGCGGCGGAAAGCCCCTCCTACAGGGTTGGAATCGCCGATGCGCCAATGGAGGGTTTGTATTGTCGACGTCCATACAGAGTATTGTATATAGAAGAGGCAGTCGCACTTTCCATCCAGGCCGAAAAGCAATCAAATACTGAACTGTGAATGATAGCGATATTTCCGAATTGTTTCGGCCACCTGTTGCTGTTCGTCGTCGGTAATATAGGGACTCATGGGGAGACTGAGTACTTCATTGGCTGCTTGTTCCGCCACGGGAAAGTCTCCGTTCTGATAACCGAGATTGGCGTAGGCAGGCTGTTGGTGAGCACACTTCGGGTAGTACACGCCAGTTGGAATCCCATGCTGACGCAGGTGCGCGATTAATGAATCGCGATCTGACACCCGTATGGTGTACTGGGCATATACATGAGTGTTGTCTGGCATTGTTACGGGTGTGGCGACGACCTTGGACAGCATTTCCGTGTAACGTTTTCCCTTTTGCTGGCGCAGCGAGACTTCTTCTTCAAAAAGAGGCCACTTGGCGAGAATAACCGCCGCCTGAATCGAATCCATGCGACCGTTCAGACCAACGTATTCGTGTGTGTGGCTGGAAGCGCTTCCGTGGTTGCGGATCGCACGTATCCTGTCAGCAAGATTCTGATCTCTGACAAAAATTGCGCCACCGTCTCCATAGCAACCGAGTGGTTTGGATGGGAAAAAGCTGGTACTGCTGATCGGGCTTGCGCCGCAACTGCGCAGGTTGTGATGCGTGGCCCCGAAGCTCTGTGCGCCATCCTCGATAAGAGCCAGACCATGTTGATCTGCCAGTTGCTGCAGACGCAGCATTTCAGGCATTTGCCCAAACAGACTGACAGGGATGATTGCTTTGGTACGAGGGGTGATTGCAGCGGCAACCGCCTCCACATTCATTTGGTAGCCAACAGGCTCAATATCGACCAGTACTGCCTTGGCCCCCACCTGGCTAATGACTTCGACTGTACTGATCCAGGTGAAGGGAACGGTGATGACTTCGTCTCCTGGACCGATGCCGAGCGCGCGCAGGATAATTTCCAGGCTGACTGTGCCGCTCCCTACCGCGAAGCAGAATGGCATGTCGACGTAAGCGGCCAGTGTTCTTTCCATTTCTTCCAACTCTGGACCAAAAATGAATTTGCGATGGCGAAGAATAGCCTCAATACGCTGTAGCAGATCACCGTGAATCTTGTCCTGTTGACGGCCTAGCTCGATAAAGTCCATGGCGAATATAAGTTGGAATCAGGAAATTTTGAGGCCAAACA
>CAZYDZ010000051.1:11724-12920 GCA_964646535.1 uncultured Opitutaceae bacterium | reverse complement strand
CCCTTCCTTGCCAAAAATCTCATGGTACAGGTCGCTCACGCCATTGATCACCAGGTGCTGGTCGCTGAACTCTGGAATACACTGTACACACCCCAGCAGCTTGACAACACGCACCTGATCCAGCGAAGCCACTTCCCGTCGCACCGACTGCAAAATCTTTATGCCGACCTCGCGCGCCGCCTGGTAGGCATCGGCCACGGAGACATCCTTGCCCAGTCTTCCCTTGAGGGTAGACACATGGCCTGAGAGAAACAGGAGGTTCCCCGTGCGACAAGCCATATTCAGGTATGGCTTCGGCCCTTCCAGGGGTTTAAATTCGATTCCAAGCGATCTGGCTTTATTTTCTGCGGACATGATACGAACTAAAAGAAAACTAAAACAAACATTTGTTCCACTTGTAAACGGATAAAAAGAAGCCTCACCCTCTTTTTCTATTCAGTAATGGGCCGTATTACCATCATCGTTTCAGGAATTTTAAAACAGGGAGGGCAACACTTTTGCGCATCAGATGCTCTTTTGGTACTCTGCTGCCGACAATAACTGTTCGTAATCGGACGGATTCTCCAGACGGACTTTGATCATCCAGGCTTCCCCGTAAGGATCCGTATTCACCAGATCAGGCGCCGATTCCAGATTGGAATTCACCTCCAGCACTTCTCCCGCCGCCGGCATGTACAGATCCGAGGCCGCTTTTACGGATTCCACGACACCAAAGGTATCGTGTGCGCCAAAGGAACTGCCGACAGCCGGTAACTCCACGAATGTAACATCTCCCAGGCTGGATTGCGCATAGTCGGTGATCCCTATGATCGCAGTCTGGCCGTCCTCGGAAAGACGAATCCACTCGTGTTCAGCAGTATATTTCAGATCTTGTGGAAGATTACTCATAAAAATGACCCGTTACAGAACATCAGGAATAAAGGGGGGGCTTTTTCAGACTCAAGGGAATCGTATGCCCGCGCAGGGAAACCTGTAGAGATCCTTGCAGCGCATCACGCTCTACAAGCGCGGAACCAATCGGTTGATTGAGTATCGGAGAGAGTGTTCCAGACAGGACTTTACCCACCTCGCGTCCTTGTCCATTCAACACGGGAGTATCCTGCCTGGCAATACGGCGGTCATCCAGCACAAAGAAGACCACGCGGTGCGAGCTGCCCCCCGCCTTTTGTCGCTGCAACTCCTCTCTACCAATAAAG
>CAZYDZ010000051.1:9265-11714 GCA_964646535.1 uncultured Opitutaceae bacterium | reverse complement strand
CAACGGGCGATATCCGTTCGCTTAATTCATGCCCGTACAAGGGTAACCCCGCTTCCAGCCGCAGGCTGTCACGAGCGCCCAAACCAGCAAGCTTTAAGCCGTGGGGGGCGCCCTTTTCCACCAGCAAATCGGCGATTCGCACCGCGACTGACGGAGCCCCATAAATTTCCAATCCATCTTCTCCCGTATACCCGGTACGGCTTAAAATCAACGTCTCCCCCGCAAAATCAATCTCCGTAAAACTAAATCGCGGCGGGAATTCTTTCACATCGGGAAAACATGCTTCGGCGATTTTACGCCAGGCGGGTCCCTGTAACGCCAGCAGGAAATACTCGGCGCTGACATCGCGCACCACACAGTCGTAGCCCTCCGCATGACGGGATACCCATTCCATGTCGCGATCGGTATTGGACGCATTAACACATATCAGAAATTTTTCCGCGTGGATCGCATAAACCATGACATCATCCACGGTTCCTCCATTCTCGTAACACATGGGAGAGTAGAGGATCTTCCCGGGAGCAAGCCTGGCTACCTTATTCGGCAGCAAATGAGCCAGGAAACGTCGCGTATCGGGACCGCTGACCAACAACTCTCCCATGTGGCTGACATCAAACAGTCCAGCCGCAGTACGTGTTGCCTTGTGTTCCTCAATGATCCCGCTGTATTGCACAGGCATCTGCCAACCCGCAAAAGACACCATTCTGGCCCCTTTTGCGACATGCCAATCATACAGTGGTGTGTGTTTCCCCTGTTCACCACTCATTGGTCGTAATAATCAATCAGCTGACGATGGATAACCTTAAAGATTCCATCTGAAATGCTGCCCTGCTTCTTCCACAGGTATAATTGATTCAAACGGGAGGAAAATTCCTCCCATGTTTTTGGGGCATCAGGATCCTCGGGAATCAGAACGCTCACCATATCCACTTTTACAGGGTTGGGGCTCAGGGAAGAATAGTATCCGCGCGTCACCAACGGATTCACCCGCACACCACTCCTTCCACTATCAGACAAATGGGAAAACACCTCCACCTTCTCAGGACGAAAATATTCCCTGCGAATTTCCACATAGTACATATCTCCGCTGGGAACCCTTACATCCACGGGAGTTCTTCCTCGTTGCTCGCCGTTAATCCACACATCCGCTCCAGCAGGATTACTGTCGACCTTCAAAGTTTCTTTGGACAAAAAACTGGTCGATGTGCACCCTGTACCCACACCTGCCAGCAAAATCGCCCCAAGTAACGCAATACGATATTTCATCCACTTGATGTAAGAAACATTTCTCCCTCGGTGCAATGGTATTCTATCCAAATCCTTTTATTGCCTATCCGTTACCCCATGCCATCCCCCCCTCTCTGGCAAACAGGCTATCACTTGGCAAAGAGTCGTTTCCAACAGTAAATGAAGTTTGCCAAAGAACATTTCTAATGGTTTGTTCTGTAGCGCATGACAGTCTCTACAGAGTTGTTTCGCCAACATTATCCCGCAACCGTGGAAGGTGTCGGTCAGTTTCTTACAGATATGGAAAAACTGAGCCATCAGCAGTCGTGGGATCAGGCTACCGCAAATCACTGGGCCCTGGTCGGCGAAGAGATCGCAACCAATATCTTCAAGTATGCCTACCCGCAGCCCTTGGACAATCAGGGCTTTACCGTAGCAGTCACTCAATTGCAGCAAACCATCCGTATGGAGTTCACCGATCAGGGAATCCCATACAATCCGCTGGAACAACAGGCGCCTGCAATGGATATTGAGTCCATCGAAGATATGCCAATCGGCGGCCTCGGCGTCTACCTGATCAAACAGATGTCCGATCATCTGGAATATCGTCGTGAAAACGGAAAAAATTGGCTGTGCGCAGAAAAACAGTTGAGTCTTTCCTGAATATCCCAAACAATTGCCTCTTCTCTATTCCCATGGAAATCCAAGAACGGAAACAAGACAATATCCTGATCCTTGATCTGGCTGGGAGACTTGACGCCAGCACCTCATCTTCAGCGCTCGACCGACTGATTCAAATTGTAGACGAGGGCAACACCCTGATTGTCGCCAATCTCTCCAAACTGGAGTATATCAGCAGCGCGGGCCTGCGTGTTTTTCTGATGCTCGCCAAACGGTTGAAATCGGTAAACGGGAAAATCCATCTCTACGCATTGCCTGACTACGTGAAGGATATTTTTGAAATCTCTGGATTTGCTTCCATCTTTCCTGTGCATGCCAGCGAAGGCGAAGCAATCGTACAAATACAGGCGGCCAGCCAATCCTGACGACTCCCTCGCCGTCGGTCACTTCTGTTCTCGGCGTATCTGCCAGTATTGACGGTGGAACCCGTCCACTTTGCGCGCCATTTCACTCATGGTGTACTGTTGGCGGATTAAACGTGCGCCATATTCTCCCCTCGCTACTGCCTGCGCAGGATTTTCCAGCAGTCGACGCGCCTGGG
>CAZYDZ010000051.1:0-9255 GCA_964646535.1 uncultured Opitutaceae bacterium | reverse complement strand
TAGAGATAACCTGTCTGCTCATTAATGATCTCGGGAGTTCCTCCCCGGTTCGACGCAATAATCGGCAAACCCGTGGACAGGGCTTCCAACACCGTAATGGCAAATGGCTCTTCCCACAGGCTGGGAAACAATAGAACCCCTACCCGTTGAAAGAAATCGGGAATTACGCGCTCACGCGAGACTTTCCCGATAAACTCTATACATCCAGACAAAACCGGGTCTGTCGCTACCCGCTTCTGCAAGGCCCTGCCGTACGAGGTACTGGCATCTCCCGCAATCAACAGTCGTATTGCCCATCCGCTGCGCACCAGCTCTTCCACGACTTCCACCGCTTCATGCACCCCCTTTTCCTGATGAATGCGTCCAATGAATCCCCATGTGGTAATCTGCGCGGAATCACGCTGCAAACATGGAAATTTTTCCACGTCTATCCCCCACGGTATCACCGCTTCACACTCTACCTCAGGAAAGGCGGACAGCGTGCGGCGACGGATGAATTCACTGACAAAAATCGGCGCGTGCAGCGGAGCTAATGAAGGGCGTTGTGGCCATACGGAATGGTACATCCGTTGAAGTTTTTTCCGACGCGCCCTCACCAACCAGGGCAGACGCTCGCGGTTGTGAAAAAGGATTTCATGAAATAGGTCGCACTGCGGGTACTCCTCAGGCCACAGATCGGACACGTAACAACTGGCTGCCGGCGACTGCTGAATCCATTCTCCCCACTCGGAAGCCCACAGTCGGCGCGGGTTAAACAGAAAAACGGGATGCATGGAAGCCGACCGAACAATCCGCGCTTTGCGTTCCTGCCAGCCAGCGACCGCTTTTTTGAGCAATCTTGGCATGATCAGATGGTTTTTCCAGCCTAGCGGGAAGTAGCCCAATAAATCCGCAGTGGCATCCCTTGGCGTCAAATGCTGCTGGCGATGGCTGCAATACGTAGTCACATGCCACCCCTGTTCTTGCTGCAGACGGTCCAGCAACGCAGCCGCCCCCAATTCATACCCGCCGACAAAATCGGGCGGCATCAAATTAGAAATGGCGACAACCTGAGGGATTTGCATCAAGGCGGATTGGTCTGTTCTGTTCACTATGAGCTTGCCAGCAAAATCAGAAAAGTTCAAAACAAACAGTTTTCCTGATCACAATGCAAGGCGACACAACAGGTTTTTTCTGTCTGCTCCGCAAAGTTTGATCTACCTCTTCATCCTATATATCTATCCATGCGACTTTTTCCTTCCAGTGCGAGGAACAGTAACCCGATTCTCAAGCGTTGTCGGGAAGATCACACAACCAAGCTACGTTTGCGTTATTCCCCGTATTATCACGCTTTCAACCGTCAAAATGGATCTCATATCTGGGTCGATGACAAAGAGTACATCCTCCTTTCCAGCAATGACTATCTGGGATTAAGCAACCATCCAAGAGTCATTGAGGCCAGTCAAAATGCCCTGCGCAAATGGGGAACCAGTACAACAGGGGCACGGATCGCCAACGGCAGCCGCCGTTATCACGAGGAATTGGAAGAAGCGATTGCAGACTTCCTGCAAAAGGAAGCCTGTCATGTCAGTGTGGCAGGATATATCTCCTGCATGTCCGCAACATCCTGCCTGGTCAGCCGCGGCGATATTGCCCTGGTCGATAAGAACGTACACTCCTGCCTGTGGGATGGCATTCGCCTGTCTGGGGCTACTATCGAGCGTTTCAGCCATAATAACCCTCAGGATCTGCGGGAAGTAAGCGCACTGACTCGTGAAAAAGCCAGTCGTATGCTGGTCATTGAGGGCGTCTACTCCATGGAAGGCCATATTTGCCCACTCCCCGAATTTATAGAGGTGGCACGCCAGGAACAATTATTTACGGTATTGGACGATGCCCATGGTATCGGAGTACTCGGTAAACAGGGTCGTGGCACGGTCAACCACTTCGGGCTCGACCAGGATGTTGACCTTATCATTGGCAGCCTGTCCAAATCATTTTCCAGTACGGGCGGTTTTGTCGCGGGAGACCGCGCTGTCATCGAGTACATACGCACTTACTCCAAGCAAACCATTTTCTCCGCTGCGCTCTCTCCTGCTCAAGCAGCGGCAGCGCTGGAATCACTGAAGATTATTCAGGAAGAACCTGAACACATCGCAAGGCTGTGGTCCAACACCCGTCGTTACCACGACCACCTGCTCAGTCTCGGACTGGATACGTGGGGCAGTGAAACGCCCGCAATTCCTATTGTTCTGGGTTCCAAGGAAAACGCCTACCGTTTTTGGGAAAACCTCAAAAAGAAAGGTGTTTTCACCGTCATGTCGATCGCTCCTGGCGTTCCTCCAGGCAAAGATATGGTGCGTACCGCGGTTTCAGCACGACATACCGACGAAGAGCTGGATCGCGTTGCCGAAGCCATGGAATATGCTGCCAAGCGCATCTGAGCAGCCATTTCCAGCATGAACAGCAGAGACAACCCAGGCCTCCCATCAACTGCGGACCTCTGCTACATCGACACCACTTCGTGTTGCCGCTCCTCCAACAATTCGGGGATTCAACGTGTGGTACGCGGACTTTATCGAACATTGTCCGAACAGGGGAAGCTACAACCATTGGTATGGGATGAATTCTGCGGCAACTACTGCACCCCTACGCCTGGCGAATTTCGTTATCTTACAGAGCCGTTTGCCCAGGCAAACAAGTCCAGCGCGCGCCCCAACCAAAAGGGCTTTTCAGCAGGTGAGTTTGTCCGCAAACTCTGGCATCATAGCCGACAGTCCCTGAGTTGGAACCAACTTCCCGCCAACGGGGTACTGTTGCTGCCTGAAGTGTTCCGCGACAGTCGCATTCTCTATCTACCGCGTCCCGCGGAAATCCCGATGCCCGTGGTGGCCTGGTTCCACGATGCCTGCGCCCTACAACTGGGACCTGCGGTGCCTGAAGCCAAGACCCGCCGCTTTGAACGTTACCTGCGCTACCTGTCTGAATGTCGCAGCATCATCACCATTTCCGAATACTCTCGCCAAGTCTTTATTGAATGGTGCTCCAGACACGCGATCCAACCGCCCCCCATTCATGTGCTACACCTTCCTGTCGAGTTCCCAGGCAGTCGCATTACCATTCCGCAGGAAACAGATTCCGCCCGCATACAGATTCTTTTTGTTTCCTCTCTCACCTATAATAAGAACCATCTGGGATTGCTTCAGGCATGCCAGCAGTTATGGGACAACGGACTCGAATTTGACCTACATCTGGTTGGAAAAGTGGATGCCGCATGGGCAGATACCATTTTACCCGCACTGGAATACGCACAGACACGCTACCCTGTTTACTGGCACAAGCACATCTCGGACGAGGCCCTGCAGGAAAGATATCGCCAATGCCACTTCACAGTCTATCCCTCCCTCTGTGAAGGCTATGGACTGCCCGTACTCGAAAGCTTCTGGTTCGCCAAACCGTGTCTTATCCCCGATACTGGCGCCATGCGCGAAGTCGCCGCGGGCGGCGGCTGCCACTACTTCTCCCATCAGAAAAAAGAATCTCTCGCACAGGCAATCCAACAACTGGTCACCTCGGCTGAACTGCGCCGCTCACTGGCGCAACAAACCACTCAAAAGACCTTCCCCCAGTGGGAGGAATACTGCCGGCAACTTATCAGTATCATCCCCCTGTAGGAGGGGCTTTATGCGGCGACCCGAACGTGGTGTGGGTCTAGTTGTTGTGACGAACAGATCTCACGCAAAGCCGTGAAGAAGGGTGGACCCTATCTCAAGTCGCGGCATAAAGCCCCTCCTACAGGGGAAATCAACAATAACCTCCTTAACCCAAGCGGCATTCGGATCAGGCTACACGTTCCACGACCAGCGGGGGCACCGTTGGACGCTTGGGAGCCAGACGATAGGCGCCCTTGAAATATTCCAGTGCGGCTTCCAGCTTCGATTCATCGTTATAGTGAATCATCATCAAAGGCTCACCCTGTTTGACCTGGGTTCCCACCTTCTTGATTTCGGATACGCCAACGGAAAAGTCCTGTTTTCCCTTTTGCCCTGCTTCCACCGTTGCACCAAGGATCTGAACCCCACGCGCAATCATGCCCGCATTAATCGTATGAACGTAACCGCGCTTGGGCGCCGGCAAACGTTTGACGTGCTTTGCCTCAGGGAACTTGGAAGTGTCATCCAGAACATCCGTCCGTCCTCCCTGGGCAGCCACCATCTCCTTAAAACGCTCAAATGCAGACCCGTCCTTCAAATGTTTCAGTACGGTCTGTTTCGCAGACAGTGTGGAGCCTGCGACACCAGCGAGCCTGACGATCTCCATACCCAGTTTGAGCACAAGCTCCTGCAGATCCTCGGGACCGTTCCCCTTCAACAGCTCCACTGCTTCCTTGATTTCCAATGCGGTTCCTACGCAATCGCCCAATGGCTGATTCATATCGGTCACAACCGCTACACAGCGACGCTGCATGGAACGGCCCACCCTGGTAATCGTACGGGCCAGTTGGCGAGCCTGCTCAATATCGCGAATATAGGAGCCGTTGCCGAATTTGACATCCACGACCAATCCCTCCGCTCCCTGAGCCAGCTTCTTACTCAACACGCTGCTGCTGATCAGCGGAATGCTCGGCACAGTCCCGCTCGACTGACGCATCGCGTATATCAAGCCTTCGGCTGGAGATATTTCCTCGTTCTGACGGGTAATCGCCACATTGATATTGGACAATTGGCGGACAAATTTATCGAGGGAAAGATCGACATTGAAACCAGGGATGGCGGATAACTTGTCGAGATTGCTGATCACATACTCTTCATCGGCTCCCACCATCATTGGAACGGCAACGCCACACACAGCAGCCAGGGGAGGCAGTACCAATGAGGTTTTATCGCCCACCCCTCCCGTCGAGTACTTGTCAATTTTCGGTTTGCTGATCCTGGACAAATCCACCACTTCACCCGACAGCATCATTTCCTCAGCAAGAATGGCAGTTTCCTGCGCGGACAGCCCCTGAAAATAGATTGCCATTAACAAACTGGCCACCTGATGATCCGGCATTTCCCTGTCCATCATCGAATCCACGATAAAGCGGATTTCGTCCTGGTTGAACTCTCCTCCATCTCTTTTCTTTTCAATGAGATAGGTGAAAGAAGGCTTGATAAACTTACGTGCGGTCAGAACTTTTTTAGCCATTGCAAAGGAATTGAAACTTCAGGGGAATTGAATTAAACCGCTCTATATAAGACGATTAGGTAAAAGAAGTCGAGCTTTATTTCCTCCTCAAACAGTAATTTTCTTGATTCCACAGGGAAAACTGTGTCGGAAATGGTGGTTTCGCGATGACACAGGCTACTATTCCGTTTGATCCAGGCAACTACCTGCACCAACTCTGCCAACAGGCAGCAGCATCCGTGGCTGATTTCAATCCAGACTACCAGCCTGAAGTACGCCCGTCCGACCCGCGCTTTGGAGATTTCCAGGCCAACGGGGTACTCCCTTTTGCCAAGCAACACCGTCTTTCCCCTCGCCCGCTCGGCGAACAATTGGCCCAATCTTTGCGTTCCCTGCCAGAGTGGAACCCGTCATGGATTGACGTCGAGGTCGCAGGCCCTGGCTTTCTCAACTTTCGTTTCACTCCAGCTTTCTGGTTAGGCTGGCTGGTACAGTACGGATCACAACGGGACCTGCAACAAGCTGCCGGTAGTTTCGCCGCGGGAAAATCCGTGGTGGTCGACTTCAGTTCCCCCAATACTGCCAAGCAAATGCATGTGGGGCATATCCGCTCCACGGTTATCGGAGACTGCCTGGCCAGGCTGCTCGCATTTTGCGGAGCCCGCGTTATCCGCGACAATCACATTGGGGACTGGGGAACACAGTTCGGCAAATTAATCTGGGCATACAAGCACCATCTCAACCAGCAAGCGCTGGAGCAGGACCCCCTGGTGGAACTGGAGCGGCTGTACAAACTTGGAGACGTTCAGAGCAAGGAGGATCCCGCAATCCTGCAGACCGTGCGCGAGGAATTGGTCAAGTTGCAGCAGGGAGACGAATCCAATCTGCGCCTGTGGCAGGAAATCACCGCTGTCAGTGAAAAGGCATTTCAGCAAATCTATGATCGGCTGGACATCCACTTCGACCATACCCTGGGAGAGAGTTTTTATCGGGATCGGGTCGATCAGGTCTATCAGGAGCTGACCGAACACCAGATCGCACAAACCAGTGAGGGCGCTCTGGTGGTATTTCATCAGGAACATCCCCGTTTTGCGGAACAACCGTTTCTGGTGCGCAAAAGTGATGGCGCCAGCAACTACGCTACCACAGATCTCGCCACCGTACTGTACAGGGCGCAGGACTGGCATGCAGACTGGGTCATTTACGTCACCGACGGACGCCAGCGCGACCACTTCGAACAACTGTTCCTCACCGCTGAAAAATGGTTTGTCGCCACAGGCCGCACGCTTCCCCTGCTCACGCATGTCTGGTTTGGCACCATTCTTGGTCCCGACGGGAAGGCAATCAAGACCCGCTCTGGCGAACCCGTCAAACTGATTGATCTGATTGATGAGGCGGAACAGAGGGCATTGCGCCTGGTGCAGCAGAAGAGCGCGGACATGTCGGAAGAGGAACAACATAAGGTGGCGCACGCAGTGGGCGTTGGTTCCCTGAAATATGCGGACCTCAGCCAAAACCGCACCCAGGATTACCTGTTTGACTGGGATAAAATGATCAGTCTGGAAGGTAACACGGCTCCCTATCTACAGTATGCCGCCGCACGTATTCGTAGTATCTTCCGCAAGCTCGAAACAGATCCTGCCAACCTGCCCGAACTCACTCCTGTTTCTGCTCCCGAAACTTCGACGGAGCTTTCCCTTGTGCGCAAACTCGGTACTTTTGCACCCGTACTGCAACAAATATTGGCAGACCTGCGCCCACATTACCTGTGTACCTACCTGTACGAACTGGCTGGAGAATTCAGCTCGTTTTACAATGCCGACAAGGTGCTGGTCGAAGAACAGGATGTGCGCAACCGCCGCTTGCTGCTTTGCGCGCGCACACTGCTGGTACTCGAAACAGGACTTTCTCTGCTCGGTATTCCCGCGCTGCAGCGCATGTAAACAAACATCACGCTGCCACTTGTTTTACCGCACCTCTTCTACCTGTCCACAACAGCAGACAGCCGCCCACAAACAAGGCCATTACCACAGCCACGGCAAAACGAGTCGCCATTCCTGATCCCGTCAATTGCCTGTCAATTGACAGGTCAATAGACAGACTGTCCCACGGATTTACCAGGACTGGACGACTGAATATAAAAGTCTGCTCACGACCTTCGGGCAGAACTACGGTAAATGGAGCAGGCACCACCAGCGCAGCATTCTGTTGCTCAATCAAACGCTGTGCCAGGCGTGTCAGCGCCATGGAATCCATCCCTCCCTGCACGGGAATCGCCATATTGCTCATCACCTGCTGCTGAGGAATAATGACCTGCTGCTGGATGTTGCCCCGTCGCTGGCTTATTCCCGTATATGCCTGCTGGGTACGCACCCTGTTCCATTGCACCAGCGCATCACGGTTTAATGCCTCGTAGTTCTGCGACATGTTATAGGAGGACTTGTAGGCCTGTCCCGCCTCTTCCATCTTCCCCTCGCTCAGTAACTGATTGCCTAAATCAATCAGTTCCCTGGCGGTTTGTTCGCTTTGATCGGGAGCACTCCAGGTTTGCTTGACGTACGCATACCTTGCGCGCACTTCCTCTTCGAGGCGGAGGTTGCTTCGTATCGAATCACGATCTATCCCCCAATGCTGCGGAGCGTATATCACCCATGTGATCTTTTGCAGCGGCACCGAGAACTCTGGTGCACGTAGCCGTTCCTGAACAGGATGCTCAATGAACAGACGCACCTCTGTCGGCTCATTCTGGACGGAACTTTTCTCCAGCGGAATCAACCAGTCCTCTCCTTCCCGCCACACCCAGGCCGTCTCTCCATTAACCGATGCTGTCCAGAGGCGTTCGTTCCGCCCCATCCTGAGACGCAGATAGCGCTCATCGCCAGGATGGATAAACAAATGGGTTTCCGTCATGCCATATCCTGAATCCGACAATCTAGTGCGTATCCTTGTTTCCACTACACGGGCATCCAACAGACTCTCCGTGGCATTAAGCCTGCGTACATCAAACGTAATATTTGATTCCTTGCCTGCCACTCGGAAGATCAGGTTGGAGGATGGCGCCTGCCCAAAGGAACGCAACCTTTCAGGAACATTAGCCCACAAAATTGCGGTGATTTCATCCGACACCAACATGGGAACCATCTGAATCGCGGGATGCGTGTGAATCGTCACAAAGCGCCGTTCCCTGCTGGCATCCACCACTCGCAGCAGACCTGTTGCAATTTTCCCTATCTGCTGGGTATTCGGCAGATCATAGGACAACTCCAGCTCCAGCTTGCCGATCACGCGACGGTCAAAGCTCACCAGCCAGCGTCCGTCCTCCTCTTTGCGCACATTACTTACACGATCATGACGAACCTGCAATGCCAGAGGATTGTCAGGCAAATCCAAGCGGAGCTGACGAACCGCAGAATTCTCCACGGTCAGTGACAACAGGGCCTTCACCTCGACCCGTCCTTCTTCGTAATGGTAGGATTGCAGGCTGTCCACCTGAATCCAGGGATCCATTCTGGTCAGGCTCAGATCTGCCGACCAGTCCTTCCCCAGTATACGCAGCAATAAACCACTGGAGCGTTGGATGCCCTGCTCTTCGGGATTCACCGCAATACTGTTCTGAGGGTTAACCAAATCAATTTTCAATCCCAGCTCAGGATGCACATGATACCAGCCTGTTTCCCGGGTCGCATTCACCATTTCCACTTGGGGCAACTGCAACTGACTCTGCTGTTTGTAGGAGTTGTTGCTCAGAGAAGCCGTGATCAGTCGTTCGCCACGAATACGCTCACTGAAGTTCAGTTGAATCAAACTCTTGTCATTGTGATCCAAATACGTCCAGTAAGTCATCCCGTTAGCAGCAATGGAATCCAGATCAAATCCTCTGGGTATGCGCATTTGCAGGGAAAACACACCCACCCGATCAATGAACAGTTTTCCTTGATACGAGAGGATGATTCGATCTTCCGTTAGCGCCAGCGACTGATTCGACTCCACGCGAATATCGGGATCCACCGCAGCCACCTTGAGCTTCATCGCAAATCCCTCTTTCTCTCCTTCCCTGGAATATCCCAACACCTCCTGTGAACGGATATTGCCGTACTCCTTTCCTTCAAT
>CAZYDZ010000050.1:10741-13078 GCA_964646535.1 uncultured Opitutaceae bacterium | reverse complement strand
ATCCATTCTTAACCCCAGGTGACGCAGATTTATGCAGAGACAGAAATGTCTCTGCAAAAAGCCACGAAGCAATGATGAGTAGGGCTGGTGCTGTAGGAGCGGCTTTATGCCGCGACCAGCTCACCCCACGTTCAGGGTTGCGGCGTAAAGCCGCTCCTGCAATGGTATGTCTTCTGCAGGAAATTAGAGTTCTTCGTGTCTTTGTGAGAGACTTTGTTTCTCTGCGGAAATTTGTGGTCATCCGTGGTTTCTTTGTAATATAACGGATTCCATGTTGAAAGGGATACCATCAGAGCGTTCCACAGTCCAACGAGATCTCAATGGGCGTAGCTGGTGGCTCTTGATCAGTAGTGTACTGATTGCCATCTGGTTTGTGATAACCGGATGGTGGTGCTATCATGATTCCCGAGTTCGCTTTGCGGTTGATGTGGAGGGTGTTGGAATGGACACCTATGCACGGTTGGTCGTAGAGACCGACAAAGGCTGGCAGGAGGCGACTCCGTATTGGTTTCCGGCTTATACATTGCGTGGTGGTGCTGGTAAAATTGAGTTTCGCGTAAAGCCTGGCCTATATCGGGGCTTTCGTTTTGCGTTGGAGCGCGGCAAGGTGACGGGTGGCGGGTTTGTTTCTGAACAGCCAAGGGAGGAGATACCGTCCGTATTAGAGTGGCAGTATGATCCCGCTGGAGTTTCCTCTGAAGCATCCCTTCAGGACAACAGACCGCGTGCGGTGCCGACCTGGCAGTGGAGCGCCGACGAGCCAATAAAGCTGGGGTTGCAGAAGGGTCGTGAGTGGGTGTATGGCTTGCTGGTTAAGAGCGGTGCCTTATTCCTGTTCGTCCTGTTGACTGGTGTTGCCCTGTATTTTCTGATTCGTGTGCGGGAATGTTGGGGAGATTGGATATCGGCCAGGCGAAACCAATTGGTAGAGTGGTCCAGTGGGCGCGTATCTTGGTTTTATCTGCTGGTTGCGCTATTATTGGGATGGGTATTATGGAACAGTCCTGAATGGTTTAACCGCTATTTAGGACAGGAAATGTTCTTGCGAGTAGAGATGTCGTCCTCCGTAGAATCCTCCGCACAGGTGTTCTTTAGGGATCGGGGGGGGTATAAGGAAACCAAGTCCACTTTGGAGCATGTGGTTGGTGACAACCTGAAACAAACATTGTTTTTTCCAGTAGGACGGGAACGTTTGCGCGGTGTGCGGCTTGATCCGCTGATGACGTCTGGTGAAATCGCCATTTACTCGGCCAGTCTGGTAACCATGGAAGGGGCTTTGATCTATGATATTCCCCTGGATCAGATTAATCCAGGCCGTGACAGTGTGCAGATCAAGGAGTATGCCCTGGATAGGGAAGCTGGTTGCTGGCGAATCACTACAGAAGATGGCGCATGGGATCCCAGTTTCACATTGCTGAATCAGAGCAAGAAACCGATTCATTATTTTTCCTGGGCGGATATTATTGGTCTGTTGCTTCTGTGGATTGCACTGACCATATTCCTGATCTTGTCGCTGGCGCGTGGTCTGTTTGCCGCAACGTGGGAGCATTGGGCCGTGTTGAACTATCTGGATCATCCGGACATAAGGCGTTTGCTGGTGGCGATAGCGGGTACGGTCATATTGATTTTGCCCGTATCGTACTTTTTGAAGGCGTTTCAGGGAGAAGCTGCGTATCTGGAAATGAGTGCGATAGCAAGCGAGGACATGACCGGAACGTGGGGATTTCGTTCGGGACGGGATAGTTTTCTGCACCATGATTATCGGTTCAGTTTGAAAGCGGGCGAACGGCGTACTTTCTACATAGCATTGCCCCGCAGTAAGGTTCACCACTATAAACTCGAGTTTCTGGGAGGAGAGAAGGATGCAAGGGTAAAGGTTGATTACATGGTGTTTCTGGTGCCGTCACAGGACATGGTGACCGATTTACTGGTGGACAATAAGGGCTTCCACTGGGTGAAACGGCCAACCAAATCGAGCGAGGAATTCTGGGAGTTTTCGGTAACGTCTGGCGAGAGAGTCCATTTTCATTTGGAAGATGACACCTTTGTGCTTCAATTGCAGCCTGTGTGGTTGCAACTGGCGGTGATCATGGTGCTGGTGGTGGGCTGTTTTGCGGTTCTATGGGTACGCAGTCCAATACGGGATTCACACGCCCCGAATGATCCTGGTATGCAGGGACATCCTGCGGGTTGGTTTCTGGGCTTGATGGTTGTGTTTGGAATGCTGTTCGTATGGGTGACACCGCCATTTCAGTCTCCTGATGAGCCGCGTTGGCTGGATCGTGCCTGGCATATGTCTGAAGGGAACCTGTTTCCTGATGTGAAAGAAGATGTGAA
>CAZYDZ010000050.1:0-10731 GCA_964646535.1 uncultured Opitutaceae bacterium | reverse complement strand
GGTATGTGCCGACCAGTTTCCGCACCATGTACTATGTGGTATCCTACGATATTCCGTTCAATTCACACCGCAGGACGAATTTGGAGCGCTGGAAGGATGCCAACGGGATTTCCCTGCATGAGGAGGATGTATTCTTTGCCCGCATGGGGGATAATACCCATAGCCTGCTGCCGTATGTGCCAATGGCCATTGGATTTCAGATAGGCAAATGGCTAGGTCTGACTCCATTGGAGATGACTTATGCGGCCCGTATCCTCAACCTGTTGTTGGCTGCTTTGCTGGTCGCACTGGCGATACGCGTATTTCCTCAGATTCCGTGGACAGTCCTGGTGTTGTTCCTGAGCCCGATTATGGTGTTCTTATTTGGGTCTGCGAATCACGATCCGATCACCAACGCGTTGGCATTGTTGTTTGTAGCGGTTGTATTCTGGCTGAGAGAAAGCAGGAAGCGTATTGGATGGCGGCAGTGTACCCTGTTGGTTTTACTGATAACGGCAATCATTACGAGTAAGTTTGTTTATGTGACATTTGCAGGCTTGTTGCTGGTTTTACCAGTGGAATCGTTTACAAGCGTCAGGGATCGTTGGCTGAAGATCGGCGCAACATGGATGGTGATGATTGCGATTACTCTGGGATGGCTGAGTATACTGACCTGGTATCCGAAGTTTGATTACGATCGACCTGAAGTGGATCAGACCCTAAACCAGGCGTTGCTGGTACAACATCCCGATACTGTCTTGGAGTGGATTGGAAATACCTGGAAGCACGACAAGGAACTGTGGAAAGATCAGTTCGTCGGTGTTTTGGGATGGTTGGATACGCCCTTGCCAACGGTGATCCACATGATCTGGTGGATGGCGTTGGCTGCGGCTCTGGTGGCCGATGCCGGAGGGAGATCCTGGCGTCCTGGTTTATTGACGCGTGGTTGGGTGCTCGCTCTCGTGACATTTATCCTCGGAGTGGTAACACTGCTCTTCTTCCTGATCTACACACAGCCTGGTCTGGAGCGCATTCAAGGAGTGCAGGGACGCTACCTGTACCCGCTGTTGCCATTGATTGCGGTGGTGATCTCTTTTTCCTGTCCCGCGATCAAATCCTGGACTCCCTGGCTGCGACGCTTTGCCGTGCTCGCAGTCTCACTGTCGTTGTTGATGACACTGATGCTGCTGCGCTTCCGTTATTGGGATCTGTAAGGGTGATATTGTCTCTCACGATTTCCCCGACTTGTGACGTAGGAGCGGCTTTACGCCGCGACCCGGGCATAATATAGGCTTGATCGCGCCTTCGCGTGAGGCCTTTTCCGTCCTTACGATTTTACTTTTGTTGTGAGCGAGAGATGAGTAGGTTGGAGGGGTTTATGAGCAGTGCGCAAATGGCAATGGGCAGTCAGAAGTCAAACCGTCTGGAAGCGGTACGCGATGTGTACCGTGAAAGCTATGGTATGGAGCCGCAGTATTGGGGGGAGGCGCCAGGGCGGATTGAATTTATCGGCAACCATACCGACTACAATGGAGGATTGGTGATGGGGATGGCCGTGAATCTCGGGGTTTCTGTTGCCGTTGGACGCAGTAACAGGCAGGAGCTTCGTTTTCGTACAGCGGGGGGTGAAAACACCATTGTGGTGCCTGCGGATCAGTCACAACCGCTGAAGGGGGAAGTATCCTGGATCAATTATCCGTTGGGAGTCTGGCGCATGTTGGTGGATCAACTGCAGTTGCCAGAGAGTGGCTGGAATTTGGCGGTTTACAGTGATTTGCCTACAGGCTCGGGGCTCAGTTCCAGTGCGGCATTGGAGTTGGCGACGGCCGAGGCATTGTTGTCGTTGGTGGGACGGTCCATGTCGACGCTAGACAAGGCGCGTTTGTGCCGACGTGCTGAAAATGAGTTTGTCGGTGTGCCATGCGGTATACTCGATCAAGGAGTTTCCGCGTTTGGCAGGGAGAACGCGTTGGTGGCGATTGATTGTGCGACGGAGGTATTCTCACATGTGCCATTGCCTGCGCACAGCCGTTTTTGGATATTTCAGAGCGGCGTGCATCACAGTCTGACGGCGTCACTGTATTCGACGCGCTTTGCTGAATGTGCTGAGGCGGCAAAGCGTTTGCAGGCACATGATTCAAGCCGATCAAGGTTGTGTCAGTGGGTGCCTGGAGAATGGGAGGGGTATGCGCAGGATTGGCCTGATAATCTGGTGCGTCGCGCGCGGCATGTTATTTCCGAAAACGATCGGGTCAGGCAGGTGGGTGCGGCATTGGAGCAGGGCGACTTGGACAAAGCAGGGAACTGTCTGTTTGCATCTCATGCCAGCTCGCGGAACGATTTTGAAAACAGCATCCCCGAGCTTGATTTTCTGGTGGAGACCCTGCGCAATACTGCTGGTGTAATCGGTGCCCGCCTGACAGGAGGCGGCTTTGGCGGGGCGGTGATGGCATGGGTGTCATCCGTATCGGGACAGATGGCAGTGGAGCAGGTGCAGGAGGCGTTTCGCAAGCGTTATGGGAAAATACCCGCATGGCAGGAAGTGACATCTGCCCAGGGAGCCCATACAGGTACATGTTGAGGATACAATCATGAATAAATCAGAAAACGTATTAGTGATTGGTGGCGCCGGGTATATCGGCAGCCATTGTGTGCGACAGTTGGTGGCGGCAGGGCATCGTCCGGTTGTACTGGATAATCTGGTATTTGGTCACCGGCAGGCCGTGGATGGATCCATTCCTTTCTATGAAGGGGATCTTGGTGACAAGAAGCTGGTGGGGGAAATCCTGCGCAAGGAACAGATTGGGATTGTGATTCATTTTGCGGCATTTGCATACGTTGGAGAGTCCGTGGAAAAGCCGCTGAAGTATTACTGGAATAACCTTGGGGCGGTGGTGCGATTGCTGGAGGCGATGCTGGAAGCCAATGTTCGCAAGTTTGTGTTTTCCTCGACCTGTGCTACCTATGGCGAGCCTGCGTCGCTACCGATTCGCGAGGATTTTCCACAGGCGCCGATCAATCCGTATGGACAGAGCAAACTCGGTGTTGAAATGATGCTGCGCGACTTGGCTGCGATTAAGGAGATCAGTTTTGCGGCATTTCGCTATTTCAATGCGGCGGGCGCTTCGGTGGATGGACGTATTGGGGAGGATCATACGCCCGAATCCCATTTGATTCCGCTGGCCATTCAGGCGGCCCAGGGCTTGCGTCCCGAGTTGAAGGTCTTTGGCACCGATTATCCGACACCGGATGGTACCTGCCTGCGTGACTATGTGCATGTGGATGATTTGTCGCGTGCCCACATTGCTGTTTTTCCACATGTGGAAGAGCGGGGAAAGTCCTGGTTTTTCAACCTGGGAACAGGTACTCCGTTTTCAGTTCTTGAGGTCATTCGCACCGTGGAAAAGGTAACGGGACTGAAAGTGCCGTATTCCAACGCACCGCGCCGTGCCGGTGACCCGCCTGCATTATATGCCGACCCCGCACTGGCAAGGAAGGTGCTTAACTGGAAGCCTGAGTTTGACACTCTGGAATCCATTGTGCAAACCGCGTGGAAATGGCATCAGGCTCACCCCAGAGGGTTTGACGAAGGATAATCGCAAATGACGAATATGGAAGATTTGCGAAAGAAGCTGGAATCTTACGGACAGCAGCATGTATTGCGTTTCCTGGATCATCTTTCTGTATCCCAACAGCAGGCGTTTGCCCATGAGCTGAACAGTCTGGACCTGGAGGAAATCCGTCGACTGGTGGAGACCCTGGTTTTGGGGCAGACGTCTGCAATGACTGTCCAGGTGGAGGGGTTGCAGCCATCGCCATATCTGGCTCATCCTGCACATGGGGGAGATGCGGATGCGTGGGCGGATGCGGAAAAGATCGGCGTTCAGGCTTTGCGTGCAGGACGTGTCGCTGCGTTTACCGTGGCAGGAGGGCAGGGGACCCGACTCGGGTTTGACGCCCCGAAGGGTACATTCCCCGTAACCTCCATCCGCCATGCTTCCCTGTTTCATGTATTTGCGGAAAAGATACGTTTTGCTGAAAACGAATATCAAACAACGATCCCGTGGGTGTTAATGACCAGTAGGATTAACGATCAGCCCACACGGGAGTTTTTCCATCAGCATCATTACTTCGGACTCAAGGAGGATCAGGTTTTCTTTGCCGTACAGGGTATGATGGCAGCAGTGGATCATGTGGGGAGACTGATACTTGCGGACAAGGGTGAACTGGCCCTTAACCCTGATGGTCATGGTGGCGCTTTCCGTTGCCTGTATCTGAGCGGGGCGCTGGAATTCCTGCGTCAGCGCGGAGTGGAAGTGATTAGTTACTTCCAGGTGGATAATCCCCTGGTGCAAAGTATTGATCCCGTGTTTATCGGGTTGCATCTGCAGTCTGGCAGCGAGATGAGCAGTAAGACGATTGAGAAGGCATATCCTGAAGAGAAGCTTGGACATTTCTGTATGCGTGATGGCCGACTGGAGGTGATTGAGTACAGCGATATGCCTGACAGCATGGCGCGTATGACTCGTGAAGATGGCAAATTACTGTATGGAGCGGGAAGCATTGCCATTCATGTGTTGAATGTGTCGTTTGCTGCATTGATTGGAGAGGAGAAAGATTCGCGTTACTCTCTGCCGTACCATCGGGCGGATAAGAAGATTCCGTATGTGGATGAGCAGGGGAATTCAGTGACCCCCAGTCAGACAAATGGAATCAAGTTTGAGCGTTTTCTGTTTGATGCGTTGCCGTTTGCCAAACAGCCCCTGGTGGTGGAGACCCTGCGTGAGGAGGATTTCAGTCCTGTGAAAAATGCGACGGGAATCGACTCTCCTGAAAGTTGTCGTCGTGATTTGTCGCGCCAGGCAGCCCGTTGGCTGCAACAGGCAGGAGTTACGGTGCCTGTCAATGAAGCGGGTGATCCACGGTGTCCGATCGAAATCTCTCCAGCGATTGCGGCAAATCCCGCACAACTGCGACGCTGGTTGGCGCACGCTCGTACGGAACTGGATTTTTCCCGGCCGTTGTTGCTGGCGTAACCAATCCCTTTTATCATGCCTGTTACACAGCCTGATCAGAATCAAGTTGAGCAAGCAGGCTGGTTTTCACTGTGCAGTGTATCATCCCGCAGGGCGGCACACGAGCTTGGTCTGGTGGTTTTGGCAATGCGCTGTGCCTATCGGATTACACCCCTGCATGCCTCCTGGTATTTGCTTGAAATACAGGGACGTTCCCAGGCGAAGGCGCCGATTCAAATCGGATTGTATTGTGAGGATGTAAGAAAAAACAGAATACAGGATCAAAGATCTCCCTTTAAAGAAAGGGAAGTCTCCTGGGTGGCGTTTGTATTGATCGCAGGTGTATTGTGTGCGAGCTATTGGATGCAGACCAGGACGGGTGGTGAGTGGTTGTTGAGCAATGGTTGCATGGATTCCCTGAAAGTCTGGCAGGGAGAATGGTGGAGGGTCATTACATCGCTGCTGTTGCATGCCGATATCGGTCATCTGGCAGCTAATCTGGGTTTTGGGTTCATTTTTGCATGGTTTGTTATTCGGCGTTGGGGGAACATGGCAGGATGGCAGTATATCCTGCTGGCTGGAATATTGGGGAATACGCTGACTGCGGTCACCTATTGCTGGATCTCTCATTTGTCCATCGGCGCATCCACCGCAGTGATGGGAGCCATAGGCCTTCTGGCAGGAGCCTCTGCGTGGGAGAGGCGTCATGAGAAAAACTCTGGAATTGGCTGGCTTAGCCCCGTCGGAGTCAGTCTGCTGGGAGGCGCCGCGCTGTTTGCACTTCTTGGAACAGGTGGCGAACGCACAGACATAGTAGGACATCTGTGGGGTTGGGTATCAGGCTTACTGGTCGGCTATTGCGTCGCTCACAGGCAGTTAAGGTAGGGCTTGGTTATTTCTTTGCAGGAGCTTACGCTGCAAATCAGGCGCCTCAACCTATTCAGGTCGCGGCGTAATAGCCGCTCCTACAGGGCTGGCCTCTATCTCAATATGCCGCGCAGCAGGTCGTCGAGGGGGGAGCGGGGGGAATTTGTGGGGGTGGGGGATTTGTTGTTCGACTTGGTGCCTGACAGCATGCTGGAGACTTCGTCGACCAGCCTTTGCCAGATATGGCTGGCGTCTACTTTACCCAGGCTGCCCGTTAACTGCATTGGGAAATCCAGAGTGCGAAATTGTTGTACGGGTGTATTTTCAGGCAATGCCTTGAGCAAGCCCGCCTGCTGAAAAATATCCGCTGTGACTCCCCGCAGATCCATGTTGAAGGCCATCTGCAGGGGTTGCTCCATGATTGGAGTGCCAGCCTGATTGGTGATGAGCCCCTGTCCCGCCAGTTGAATATCGTTACCTGTTATGCGGATCTCCTTCATTTGAATGTCCAGATCTTCCCCGCGTACGGCCTCAAAGCGAATTTCGTTAAACGGGATTTCTGACAAAATAGAGGAAAGACGTTCGAGCGCACGCAGTTCTGGCGGTAGTACGTCCGAGTTGCCAAAGATCAAGCCTCCCAGTTCCCCGATAGCGGAGGCGACATTGTTCAGCATCGGCTTTCCCGCAAATGCACGAAATTTTCCCTCGCCACCTTCGATGATGAGCTTCCCTTGCAGCGTATCGATCAGTTCCGTAAGGGTGGGAGAGGTACCCTGAATGTTCCCGTTGGCGTTCAATCGGGTGCTCAGCATGGGTTGCTGAGTGTTCTTGAAGAATCCAGATGTATTCAAATTCTGGATATTTACTTTGCCGGTGGTGCGATAGGGATTATTCGTGTTTGGCACAAAGTCGATGGAGGCCTGCAAGGAGGCCGGGGCTCCTTGCAGTTTTCCAGTCAGTGACTCCACTGCCGCTCGATTGGGTGAAAGATTGACTACACCCTGCAAGCCTTCCAGTGGGTCCCCGTTAGGGAGGATCACTTTTTTTGCAGCAAGGGTGATTTTACCATCCCAGCCAGACCATGCGGCCTGCTGATCAGGGGCAGAAGGTGTTTTGCGAACGGTAGTCTGTGCCGGAGAGTTGCTGCGTGTCAGTGATGGTCGCGTCGGGGTTGCGACAGCAGTCTGAGGTTGGGGCTTGAAGGTTTCCACCAGGTCGAGAATGTCGGCAACCTGAACTTCCTCCCCTTTGATCTCTATCTGGATGTTGCCGTTGCGTTGCTCAACGGGTAGCTGAAAACGTGAGTTCAGTGTAATGGCGGATGTTTGTCCATTTGCATTGAGTGAAGCGGGAAGTTGCAACTGACCGCTTTTCTGTGCGGGGTCGAATTGTGCCTGAAAGGAAGAACTCAAACTTTTTGGGGAAGTGGACGATGTGTTGCGAAGATTCTGTGCTTCCACACTCCCCTCGATTTGAAGCTGTTTTTGGTAACGGCCTTTTACATTGATGCGTGATTGTCCCGACATCACGTTTTCCAAAAATGTGCGCAGCAGCGGCTGGTTGCGGGCCATGGCAAGATTGGCGCTGGCGGATGCGCTGAACTCCCATGGGATTTCGGTTTCGCTGGCAAGTTGGGCAGCGAGTTGCGATTGCAATATAAGGATATCGCCACGCATTTCGGACACAGTCAGTGAAGGAATCTGTAGTTGCAGTTGTTGTTGCGCATCCAGTGAACCGTTGAGGACCGCGCTGGCATTGATTCCTTGCAACCAGGGTTCCTTGTTCCAACTGATGGACAATTGTTGAAAACTCAGGGGTTCCTGATTTTGCAGAATCCAGCCCTTGCCTTTGGACTGTAGTAGAAACTTGCCCTTGGAGGAGGTTGCGGATGCCTGCAATTCGGGTATGAAGGCACGTGCCAATTGTAGTGGCAGGTCGTACAGTTGTAGTTCCAGTTGCAGATTCTCAAATTCGGGAAGGGTTTGTCCCTTGCGTATTTGTATGGACCATGGGGAAGCGCTGCGCAGTGCGAGCCAGGTTTGCCTACCTTGTCCAATACGATTGTTCAATGAGCGGATGTTGGCGTTGATGCCAGTTTCATGGATTTCTCCCCGAACATCTGCCTGCGAAAGAACAGACACGGATTGGAGGGCTGCCAGTTCTGGAGCGAGTACCGACAGACGGGTCAGGACCGCGTTTAAGTCATGTTGAACGGAAAACCGGTTGTTCTGCCACTCTCCTGTTCCTTCCCATTGCAGCTGTATTCCCATTGCTTCGTGCTGTCCCACAGCAGAGGCGGGGGTGGCTTGCAGTTTCCATGCTGCCTGTACGGATGAATCCTTGTACTGGACACTGGGAGAGAGTGATAAATCAAGAGGTTGCAGGGCAGGGGTCGATGGCGAAGAGAGTTCAAACGAACGAATGGCAATCGCATTGGGCACTTGTATGGCAATCGAGTTCAGGCTGTGCAGGGTTACGTCGACTTGGCCTCGTATCGGCTGAAATACAATTTTCCAGCCCTGTGGTAAGAACTCTTTCAACAGGTCTGGTGTGATGTTGTTGAAGCTCAATTGCAATGGTGGCAGGGATTGATCCAATGTGGTTTGAGCCGCGCTGAAGGGAATCTTCAACGGAGCTGATGGGACCAGGCTTATATTGGTTCCGGAGTTGGGGAGTGACGCCTGTATCTGCAGTTTGTGAACCTGCAGTTCCCGGGTGGGAAGAGCCTCTGCTGCCAGATCCCACTGTGCCTCAATCCGCTGTGCAAAACCGGGGATTTGCGGGAGAATCTGTTCCAGTCCGGAAGTGAGAATATGGCCTGTAGACTGAATATGACCCGTTTGTGATTCTGGAGAGTAGAGGAAGTCTCCCTTGCTTTGTATACGGGCAATGAGAGAGCGCAACTGTTCGGGCAAGTGGGCATTCCAGTCGGCGCTGTTAATGGCTACTTGAAACGAACCCGAGACTGCGCCCTGGTCTTCCAGATAGCGCATGTCCAGTTGCAGGGGCAATGGGGTATTGTCTGGCAAATCGGGGGACGAAAGGCGAAGCTGCAGCGTGTTGGAGGAGAGTTGGGGAGTGAACAGCGAAAGATCAAAACGTATTGGTTTTTGAAAGTCCGATCCTGATACCGAAATGTGTGTATTGGCACGGACTTCCTGCGGCACACCACTGGCATCGATACGAGACTGTAACAGTCCCTGAATCCGGCCGCTGGTGACGGGAGTGTCCTTGCTTGTGTTCTGATACGACAGATTGTACTGAATCTTGCCGTCGCCGTTGGTTTTGAGATCTTTACCCTCAATCTGAATTTTGGCTGTCTGCCGGTTATCGAGAATGACTTCCGCATCCATTTCCACCGCGTCAATGATCAGATTGGATGGCCAGGAGAAGTTGCTGAGGCTTACGGATTCCGTTTGTTGTTCCTCGTCTTCGGGGATTGTGGATTGACCTGACAGGTCGATACGGGCTCCCTGTATCTGCGCCGCAGTAATGTGGGCTGTTTGAGAAAACAATAATTTCCACAGGGAGAGCTGTGCGGTGGCGGTTGGCAGGTCAATTCTGACGTCAGATATTGTAGTGGCAAAGCCGCGCGCTTCCACCCCGCTGAGAGAGACTTTGAGGTAGTCCAGTTGTGGGGACACTCCAGGGTCGGCAGGTATCCACTGACGCGCAATGACAGTCTGCGCGCTCGGCAGCAGGAACAGCAGCACGATGACGGCGATCAACAGCAATAACAGGGAGGAGAACAGTTTGAGTAAAAATCGAATTATTTTCATGACAGGATCATCCCGTGTGAGAAGTCAGTGGAACCCACAATCTGTGGAAAACTCCACCAATCTGCAAGCAAGAGCAGCAAAATCTCGGATTCACTATAAAGCACTGTAAAGCACTGGCGATTTTGATCACAGTTGCTTCGGGTGATGAAAAGAGACCCTATCTGGTAAAAACAACGCTTGACAGGAGGGAGAAAAAAACCAATTGTTCCCCTTTTTCCTCATGGCTATTGAAGTAAAGATCCGCAAAGGAGAACCGATGGAACGGGCGATTCGTCGTCTGAAGCGCCGCCTTGACCGTGAAAACATCATCAAGGATGTGCGTGCCAAGCGCTATTTTGAGAAACCCAGCGAAGTGCGCCGTCGTAAGCGCAAGGTTGCGGATTTCAACAATATGTTGAGAAACCGCTATCTGAATATGTAATCCTGGGTTTTACTGAAGGATTTACAGGCTCAACCTGCCGGTTGAGCCTTTTTTTTCGATGAATTACCCGCTGGCACTATCCACCTGTTGGAACTCACATCGTCATACGGATGGTTATGCGATGTTGAAGGAGATTGCGGATTTGGGGTTTCAGGCTGCCGAGCTGAGTCATGGTATTCGTGTGGCCTTGGTTCCTGGAATTCGCATGGCCATGCACGAGGGGTGGATCCGGGTGACCAGCGTACACAATTTTTGTCCGCTTCCACCGGCGGTTAGCTCGGCGGCTCCCAACTACTATTTGCCCACCTCACCCTATAAAGGGGAACGCCATTTATGGGTGCGACAGACCATTCAGACGTTACACTTTTGCCAGGAAGTAGGGGCAGATCGACTGGTTTTACACTTGGGCCGCGTATTTTTCTTTTTTGGATCTCCCTGGCAGCGTTATGAGACGTTGGCTGGTAAACTGGGCAAGAAGGAGGGTGAGAAGGTTGCAAAGACGCTTGAGTGTGCCCGTGAGAAAGCGGCCAAAAAGCTGGCAAAAGCCCAGGGTAAGGTGTTGTCACATCTGCGGGAGTGTCTGGAGCAGGTGGTTCCTGTAGCAGAAGAATTGGGGGTGAAGCTGGCTGGTGAAAATCGGGACGACCCGCCTGAAGTACCTGTGGACTAT
>CAZYDZ010000049.1:0-13094 GCA_964646535.1 uncultured Opitutaceae bacterium | reverse complement strand
CGTACAACCTGCAAACAGGCCAGGCCGCATCAGCGGCAGGGTAATCAGGAAAAATCGCTTCCAGGCGGGACAGCCCATATTGGCTGCGGACTCCTCCATGGCGGGATCTATGCTCGCCAGCGCCGCGCTCGCATTGAGGTACACAATCGGATACAGTCCGAGTGCGTTAATCAACACAATGACCAGAAAACGGCGCTGCTCACTCCCCCCCAGCCAATCAATCGGAGCGTCTGGCGAGGTCAAACCAACGACTTCCAGCAGCGCGTTAAACGCTCCGCTCTGACCGAGAATCTGCTTGATACCAATCGCTCCAACAAATGGCGGCAACACCACAGGCAGAATCACCAGCACCATCAGCAACCGCTTTCCACGAAATTCATATCGATCTGCAATCCACGCCAGCGGCAACGCAATCAGCAAAGCCAGCATCGTGGAATAAACACCCATCAGCAAAGAGTTCTTCAAGCCTGACAAATAAAGCGGGTTGCGCAATACCTCGGCAAAGTAGGCGAGCGAAAAATCACCCGTGGAATCCCAGAACGCCCCCTGTAGTATCTGCCAGATCGGCCAGAGCAAAAATGCCGCAAAAAACAGCAGAATGCCCGCGTAAACCAATATGGCCAAACTCTTGCGCATAGAATGGGGTTTATTTAGAGCAAGACCCATCCGCTTGTCGATGACGTATCACGAATGGATAATAGTACATTATGGAACCACAGATTGCGCAGATTGCCGCAGAAGAAAAATATCCTCTCACGAAGGCCCGGAAAATATGAGGATGCTTTTGTAGAAACATTTTTCTGCACGGAAGCTGTGAACCTCTAAAACAAAACTGCCAGAGGCAAGCTATGTGATTTGTTTTCTTTCTTTGCGATCTTGGTGTGCTTCGTGTGAGCCTTTATCTGCGGTAATCTGCGAAATCTGCGGTTCCTTTTTCCATTGTCTCACCATGCGCACAAGCGTACCGAAGCCGAGTGGAAACAACTCCTCCAACACACGCAACTGTCCCCTTTTCAAACGGGTTGTTTCTTCAATCGCCCGCGCTGTCTGTTGCGAAAGCATGGGACGGATTGTCTGGTAAACGCGGCGCTTGAGTTCCTTACGGTCGTAATCATGCGCCCTGCCCTCCTGGATTCTCTGCCAGGCGTACTCCGATACTTCGCTGTCCTTGCCCGCCAGATACCAAGCCTCCAACGCCGGCACCGCAAGACCCAATGCCAGGCGTATCGGTTCCCTCTCGCTCTTTTTCACAACCCGCCGCAGCGTCTTTTCCGCCACATCAAAAAGCTGACAGAGACGGCAGGAATAGGTGCGTTCTATCCGTTCCAGATGATCCACCTGATGCAGCAGGGTGTCATCGGAATCCACCACCACGACCAACGCATCCGCATCCGAACGCAATTGCAGGTGAGAGATGACCCCGGGCAGTACCTGAATCACATTGGGCCAGCCACGCGCCCGTAACGAAGGACGAACGGCCTCCACTCTGTTTCCCAACACACCCTCGACCAGTACGTGCAGGGCAGCCTCATCAGAGGGGGATTCACTGAGAAACGCCACCTTCACCTGTACCAGGGCACTCCTCCCAAAACACCTGAATACCAGAGGTCGCCAATCGTGCAACCTTGTAACAACTCATGAATGTCCGCTTGCTCAGACAAGCGTTTGAAAGTCCCCGCCCCCGACTCCTTGGAAGAAAAGACCACTTCTTCGGGATGTTCCTGAAACAGATCCAGAAAACAGGGGCTCTGGGTTGTCGCAATCACCTGTACGGGGTGGTAATTCAACTGGTAATCCTGCGGATATGCCAGGCGATACAATACATCACGGATTTCCCTGAGCAGCCGCGGATGAATTCCCCGCTCTACTTCTTCCAGGCAGAGAACCATCGGCTTCCCCGGTAGAAACGGTAGCGACATTAATGCCAGGATCGCCAGTGTCCCCTGCGACAACTGCTCGGCTTTTAACATGATCCCCTCTTTGGTTTCCACCCACAATTCGACATCCTCGCCGTTTTCGCGCAACTGGATTCCAACAAACTCCTCCAGAAGCTCCAATACCTCTTCCCGCCAGAGCTTCCAGCTTTCAGGAAAGTCACACGACATTTTCCACAGCACACGACTGAATCCTTCTCCATACATGCCCAGCTCTCCAGAACCTTCCTTCGACCAGGAGCGTCCCAGGCAATCCGCATCCAATGCCAGCATGCGCACAGAGGACAACTCCTGTCGCAACTGCTGCTGTCTGGCGGCAGGGATCAGCTTGTCTGCGAAATCGCGCATTTCCAATTCGTGTATCCGATAACCCTCCGTACACGGCATGTGAATCACAATACGCTCCTCTCCACTCTTCCATTCAATGCGCAAGTCCCGTTCGCACGCCAACGGTTCCTCGACCAGCTCCGTAGCAACCTCCACCCCTGACTCCTTCCGCATCAAGTCCGCCATGTGAACCAATGAACGCAACAGCGTGGTCTTGCCGCTGCCATTGGGACCAGCAATCAGATTAAACGGTCTCAAGGAGAGTTCCGCCGCTTTCAAAACCTTGTAATTATGAAATACAACCCTTTCTATCATGACCGCAGTTGTATTCTCCGACAAAAAACATCTGCCGCCAAGGAGAAACTCCGCAACCGTCCCCTGTGAACGGGGAACCACGGGTTTCAGACGGAAGCAACCGCTGGTTCAGCTTCTTCTTCCACACCATCATCCGTATGATGGTCCTTCGCAATCAACATATAGAGGGCAGGGACTGCAAACAGCGTGAAAACGGTGCCAATTGCCATGCCTCCCACTAATACCAACCCGATGGAGTTACGCGCCTCCGCTCCCGCTCCAGTCACCAACACCAACGGAAAGTGCCCGCATACCGTTGCCGCAGTGGTCATCAGAATGGGTCGCAAGCGGATCGCCGCAGACTCGCGAATCGCCTCCAACTTGGTTTTTCCCAACCGCTGCAATGTATTGGCAAACTCCACAATCAGAATCCCATTCTTCGCAATCAAGCCAACCAATGTCACCAACCCCACCTGCGTATATATGTTGAACGTCGTAGTCCAGCCATCCGTCCAATAGGACAGATTGGGATTCGGCATCTTCAAAAAGGTGAACAGTAACGAACCAAACAACGCCAATGGAACGGAGCCGAGCAAAATAATGAACGGATCGCGGAATGAATTGAACTGTGCAGCAAGCACCAGGAAAATCAGGATGGTTGCCAATGCAAAGGTCTGCAAAAATGCCGCATCCCCACCTTCCTTGCGCAATTGCCTGGATTCACCCGTATAATCGACCACGTAACCGCTCGGCAATATCCTGGCAGCCTCGTCCTCAAAGAAACGCAACGCCTCGTCCAGCGAACGGATGGTCACTCCCGATAGCGTCACCGCGTTCAACTGCTGAAAACGATTCAGGGAGCGCGGCTGTACACTTTCCATCATCGTTGCCATCGTCGAAAGAGGCACCAGCTTACCTTCGGGCCCACTGACATACAGATTCTCCAACTGTGACGCATTCAAACGGTCCAGGCGCTTGATTTGCGGGATCACCTTGTAGCTGCGTCCGTCAATATTGAAACGGTTGACATAATTCCCCCCGACCGCAGCCGCAATATCCTGCCCCACCTGTTGCAGGTTCAATCCCAACAACGCCACCATATCCCGATTAATCACAATCTCGGCCTGCGGCTGATCCATCTGCACATCAATCAATGGCGGGAACGCGAACATGCCGCTTTCAATCGCCTTCATTTGCAGCTCGTTGGCAATTTTCAGAATATCATCGACCTCCGCTGTAGACGCGATGACAAACTCAACGGGGAACCGTCCACCGCTCGGCAACGCAGGCGGGTTGACCATCATGGTGCGGACCCCCGGAATCTGGTTCACCTTGTTCTGAATATCGGGAACCACCTCCGCCACGGAACGGTCGCGCTCGCTCCACGGCTTCAGAATCAACCCCGCAAATGCCTGGGTGGGCTGCGTCACCTGGAATGAATAGTTGTATTCAGGCAACGAGGCAAACGCCTCAAAAGCCGCCTCGGTATAAAACACAGTCTGGTCAATCGTCGAGTTGGACGGAGTCTGCACAATGCCCATGATGAACCCCTGGTCCTCGGCAGGCGCCAACTCTTTCGGCGAAAACATAAACATCACCACTGCCAGCCCCGTGAATACCACCCATGCGAGATAGACACAAGGGCGCGCATTCAGCACAACATCCAGCACCCGCGAATAAATCTTCCTTAAACGATCAAAGCCGTGGGAAATCCTTCCTGCCAACCCCCGTTCGCTCTCATCACTGCGCAACAGCTTAGAGGAAAGCATCGGCGACAAGGTCAGGGCCACAAACCCTGAGATCGTCACCGCACCCGCCAGGGTAAAGGCAAACTCCTTGAAAAAGGCTCCTGTCAGACCACCTGACAATCCGATCGGGGTGTAGACCGCAGCCAATGTAATGGTCATGGAGATAATCGGCCCCACCAGCTCGCGTGTCGCCTGCAAGGCCGCCTGCAACGGTTTCTTGCCCATCGCCAGGTGCCGCTCGACATTCTCTACCACCACAATCGCATCGTCCACCACCAAGCCGACCGACAGCACCACGGCCAACAATGTCAGCAGATTGATCGAAAAGCCAAACAACTGCATGATAAAGACAGCCCCGATCAGTGAGATCGGAATCGCGATCACAGGCACAATCACAGAACGCACAGACCCCAGAAACAGGAATATGACCACCACCACGATCAACAGGGTTTCCGTCAGGGTTCCGTACACCTCATCAATGGCATCCCGAATATAATCGGTGGAATCGTAGGCAAAACCTGCCTCCATTCCCACAGGCAACTCTCGTTGCAAAGCGTCCATCTCGACATGAATCCCCTTGATCACATCCAGCGTGTTGGCATTGGGCAAGACCCATACACCGATAAACACGGCTGGCTCTCCCGAGAAACGAACGTCCACATCATAGGTTTCCGCACCAAGCTCTATATCGGCGACATCCCCGAGACGAACAATCATGTTATCCCGCTGGCGCAATACCAGATTCTGAAAATCCTCCGCCGTATGCAGATCGGTATCCGCGGTCAAATTAACAAACACCAACGATCCTCTCGTCTGACCCACCGCGGACAGATAATTGTTGGCGGCCAGGGCAGCGCGAACCTCGGCAGGACTGATATTCAATGATGCCAGTTTTTCAGGCTTGAGCCAGACGCGCATAGCATACGTGCGAGCTCCCAGCACTTCTGCCTTCTGTACCCCCTCAACGGCCGTCAAACGCGGCTGCACCACCCGCGTCAGGTAATCGGTCACCTCATTCTCTCGCAAAATACTGGAATTGAAACGCAAGTATGCCGCGGCTACCTGGGAATCCGCAGTCTCAATCGTCAACACGGGTATTTGCGCCTCTGGCGGCATATCACCCCGTACCTGATCCACCCTGGTACTGATCTCCGCTAGCGCCCGACTCCCGTCATAGTTCAACTTGAGGAACACTCTGATCGTGGAGACTCCCTGCACACTGGTGGACTGAATGTAGTCAATTCCATCCACAGCGGCCACCGCCCTTTCAATGGGCGTTGTAATAAAACCGCGCACCAGCTCCGCATTGGCACCGACATACACGGTGGTAACGGTAATCACCGCATTCTCATTGCGCGGATACTGTCGTACACTCAGGGTGTCGTACGCCTGAATCCCCATAATGATGATTACCAGGTTGACGACGATCGCCAGTACTGGTCGGCGTATGAAAATATCCGTAAAGGCTGTTCGCTTCGCTTCCATAGCGTCAAAAATCCAAGTCCATGAATTGCGTTAACTGTCCTTTGGATCAGGATTCAGCTCTGGATGCAGGGATTGCTCATTGTTCACCTGTACGACTATTCCATTGCGCAGTTTGAACGCGCCTGATGATACCACCTCCTCACCTGGCTTCACCCCTTCAACAATTTCCACAAAATCCCCCCTGGTTTCGCCAAGCCGCACAAAGTGCTGGTTGGCGATCAACGCCCCCCCTTCATTCTTCTCCAGCACGTACACGGAATTTCCATAGGAGGCGTACAGAACAGCGGTCACGGGCACAGCGGCAACCTTGCGGCTCTTATCGCGCAGCACTCGCACATTCACAAACATCCCGGGCTTGAGAATCCCCCGGCTGTTATCCAGTGTGGCCTGCAGGCGCAGGTTGCGCGTATTCAAATCCACCGACGAATCCAGGGCGGTGATCTTGCCCAACAAGGGCTTCTCGTCGGATCGGATACTCACTTCGATCTCCAATCCCTTGCGAATCCACTCCAACTGTTGCTGCGGCATGGAGAAATCCACATATACAGGATTCATGGACTGCAGGGAAACCACTGCCGTTCCCGAATTCACATACTGCCCGAGATTGACCCGGCGAATCCCCAACTGTCCGCCAAATGGCGCTTTCACCACTCTCTTGGCAACCGCGGCACGCAAATTGTCCACCTGCGCCTGTGCTTCCTCCGCCTGCGCCTGCGCGGTATCCAGGTCCGCCTGCGGCACATTGTTCTCCGCCCTCAGTTTTTGCGCGCGCTGCAGACTGATTTGCGCCAGCTTGAGTACGGCCTCAGCAGAACGTAACTGTGACTGTTCGGCCTGACTATCCAATTCCAGCAACAACGCTCCTGACTCAACAATGTCCCCCGACTCAAAATGAATGGCCTTCACTAATCCCGCTCCTTCCACGGCCAACACCGCCCCCTGTACTGCGCTCACCGATCCCGCAGCAGGAAACACAGGGCGCCATTCCATCTCCTCCACCTTATGGCTGGCCACTACCTCGGGAGGCACGGTGATGCTCTTCGCCGCTGCCAGCGTCTTGATCATAGAGATATAAATACCCGCTATCGCTCCTATAACTGCAAGCAGTGCAAGGACTGTAAGGAACAGCTTTTTAACCATAGGTTGCTCGTGTGCCCCATTGGATTAAGCAGAAAAACCTACCTCCTGCGATGACAAAATGATGACCTCACGCGAAGCCACGAAGAAGCTCATGCATAATTTCGGGCCGTAATGGGAATCGGTTGGCTCGGATATCCGACCTGCCGTATCCACGCACTGTAGGAGGGGCTTTACGCCCCGACCCGAAATCATGCTGCGCTGGTCGGGGCGTAAAGCCCCTCCTACTACAAGTTTTTGACCCCATTATCGCAAATGCTGATAACTCTAAATATTCATGGAGCGATCCTACGAGCCACGAAGACCCGGAGAAAAAATCCTCTGTGCTAATCCGTGGATCCTTTCTGGCTTCGCCTGTAGGATCGGGGCAGCATGCTAACGCCAATGCATGTAAACACAAACCCGACAAAGACAGCGATCCACATCTCCCTGCCATACCCTCGCTCCAATACCGCAACGGAAGGCTGCTGCGGATCGTAGAACACCTCCACCTTTTTCCCTTTCGGATAGTTACGGGTGACTTCTACCGCACTGGCATGATTGCTGGAATACACATTGTCCCCAAATCGACGCTGGTTCGACTTGTACTCGTTACCGTCCACCGTATAACGATAGTAAACACGACCCAGATAGGTCTTTTTCGAGTTACCGCTGGACTCCTGGATTTCCGTGCGAATCACCACACCGTCTGTCGCAGGCCATTCCTTGCTGGCGCGGCCTGACTGGTAATCCTGCACCGCTCCCCACAAGACCCATCCTCCCACTCCAACAGAAATCACAGGAAGCAAGTAAGAGAATAAAAAACGACTGACGCTCCATCCAGCCGCACGCTTGCGTACGGACGGGACATCCACCCGCCCGGGCAGAGTAAAGTCCCCCCAGTCTCTCGTCTCTTCGACAAAGTCAGGCGAGGCCACAATCGGCGTTCCCAGCCATGACGCCAGTTTGCGGGCTTCCTCTGCCAACAGATCCACGTTGCCCGATACCAGCACGTGTACACGCTCGTGGTTGCGCAACACCAGATTCAATTCCCCACACGGATAACTACCGCCTTTGGAACCCCTGACCACCTTCCGTAGAATCTGCACACCCGCCACCTCGCCCAGCGCAACCTTCAACTGCTTCCTTTTCTTCGAAGCCAGTGCTTGGTTCAGACTTTTTCCCTTCCAGCAATACCCCTGCAGTCGGTCAAATACAATCGGCTTCCGGCTTTCTCTGTATACCACCGCCATCACCAACAAACAACACCCCCCGATAGCCAGCAGAAATAATTGCTCGAAACCGCTGGCAGTCACCCCAATTGCAATGGGTACTGCGGAGAATACAATGAAGATCCAACAAAACAGGTGCGCGGAAGCAGACAAGTGAAATGCCATGGTTGTCGGACTCACCTCAACCAGTTTCCGCCAACGCATGTTGGTTCCCCCTGAACCCAGGGGTGTCGTTGCAATGGTTATCGGTTCATGCACGGATATAGGCACGCACAATCTTTTGCTCCTGCTGCGGCTTGTCCATGGCGCCCGTCGGGCTCTGCTCAATGGACTCCACTACTTCGTATCCATCAATAACCTCCCCAAAAATCGTGTGACGCATGTGCAGCCACGGCGTTTCCGCCGTGGTAATGAAAAACTGGCTGCCATTGGTTCCAGGGCCTGCATTGGCCATGGCCAATAGCCCCTTGCGGTCAAACTTCACCTCGGGCTTCACTTCATCCTCAAAGGATCTTCCCCACAACGACTGCCCGCCGCGCCCCGTACCCGTGGGATCCCCCCCCTGAATCATGAATTCACGGATCACACGGTGAAAAATAATACCGTCATAGTATCCTTTGCCAATAAGACCAACGAAGTTCTCCACGGTCTTGGGTGCAACATCAGCCATCAGGCGGATCGCGATATCTCCACGGTTTGTTTCCAGTACAGCAATAGTTTCACTCATAATAAAAATAGACTAATGGGCGTGATCATAAGGATAATTTTCCAAAAAGAAACCGAAAAGCAGTGATTCCCTTGCTGTACCGCTTACATGAGGTTCTGGAAAATCTCCATCATGCGTTCGTCGCCGCTTTCCTGCACGTATTCCATGGCGGTCTTGCCATGTTTGTCCCTGGCATCGAGCGGAACGCCTGCCTCGCGCAACACATCCATGACGCCCTGTACCAATTCGGGGCTCTGGTAACGGTACGCCAGCACGGCATGAATCAACGGGGTCTTCCCTTCGTAATCAATGCCCTTGATGTCTCCTCCCGCTGCAATCAATGCCTTCACGGTTTCTCCATCGTAACGTCGCAATAATGCCATCACCAATGTATCCCGCCCGCGCGCATTGCGCTCTCCCACTTTTACCCCTGCGCGCAACAAAGAAAGAATTCCCGCTGTGGGATACCCATTCTCAACGGCTGCCTCCAGCAGGGAACGTCCCTGCGAGTCTTTTGCGTGAGGGTCCGCCTTCCTTTCCAACAGCAGCTCAACCAGCTCTCCACCATCATTGCGACTCAAGGCATACCACAGAATGTGATTGCCAAACCTGTCCACCCCATTGATATCTTCTTCCTGCTCCAGCAAAGCGCTTATCTTCGCCAGATCCTCCCCTGCGACAATGGCAGCTCGCAACGGCTCTTCCTCCGCGTGAAACACCCATTTTGACTCATCCGCTTCCCATGCTTTGATCAACTGGGCGTATTGCGGATGGCTGCGCGCAATGCTCATGGCGTCCTCTCCCGCCTGATTGCGAAAGCCAAACCGCGCGCCTGAAGAGACCAGCATATTGATTTTGTCCTCTGCCGCCCCGCTCTTCAACGCAATGATCAATGCCGTATCTCCATTGGCATTAACCGCGTTTACATCCACGCCCGCTTCAATTACAGGGCGCATATCGTGGGCGTTTCTCTCGGATAAGGATGCCATGGTCATCAACAACGTATCCTGCTGATCATTGCGGAATCGCATATCCGCCCCCGATCTTACCAGGGCATCGAACGCGCCCATACTCCTGTTTTTTACAGCCAGGAACAGATACTCGTTACGCATTGGTTTCCCGGAATGAACGCGCGATTCATACGACAGAAAGAACCGGGGAACCGCAGACCGTGAATTTCGAAAGGAAGCCACCAGGACATTCTCTCCGCTTTTACTGTGCACGCTCATGTCCGCTCCTTTTTCCACGAGCTTCTTCACGATGTCCAACGGGCTTCTTTCCGCCGCGTACATCAATACACTCTTGCCATCGGCATCCAGTACATTCACTTCTGCTCCCTGATCAAGCAAATGCTCAATGATCTCTTTACTCCCCCTGGCCAAGGCATACATAAGCGCTGTTTTCTGCTCCTGATTAGATTTGTTCACCTCACCTCCGTACCATATAATGCGCTCAACCAATGCGAGGCTGTGAGACTTGACCGCATTCATCAGCGGTGTTTCTCCCGCCGCATCCACCATATTCGGCTCAGCCCCCAGTTCGAGTAGCTCGTACGACATTTGCTCCCTGTTTTTGTTTGTCGCATAATGCAATGCCGTGCGCTGGTGACTGTCCCGATAATCCAAATCGAACGCCGCAATATCCACCAACCAGTTTACGACGTCGACATATCGGTTTGTTGCCGCGGCCAGCAATAACGCATTCGCGCCATCACCATCCACATCCTTCATATCCGCCTTCCACCCGATCAATTCCTGTACCACAGGCAACTCATTGTGTGCTGCGGCATACAACAACGCGGACATCCCCTGATTGTCCCGTTCGGCAAGATTCTGCCCCCGCTCCAGCAAGAAAGGTACCATCGCCGGATTGGGATTCGATCTGGACGCCCTCATCAGCGGGGTTTCCCCCGCATTATTTTTGACATCCAGCTCGCCGCCAACATCCAGCAGCAACTGCATGACTTTCATGTTGTTGTTGGCCGCGGACGACAATACTGGCGTATCTCCATTCTGGCTCTTCCCGTTGACAGGGCATCCCGCATCCAGCAGCATCCTGATGATTTCCTCATTCGGGTTACTGAAAGCAGCATAGCCAAGAACTCCCACCCCCATACGGTCCTGCATATTTTTCACATCCAACCCTTGTTCCAACAAAATCCGGATTACCTCCGCATGCGGATTGCTCCTTGCTGCCTGCATCAATACGGGCACACCGTCATTGCCGACTTCTTTCGCATCAAATCCATTCTTCAACATGAGCCGCAAAGTATCAGGGCTGCACTTTGCCAACATGTAATACCCCAATGACCTGTCTTGGCTGTCGCGAACATTGGCATTCACTCCCTTCTCCAGCAATATACGGACAATCCCCTCATTATCCGTATAGTTACTCATCGCGTAGGTCAGCACATTGCGGCCATTGCGATCGACCACGTTTGGCTCCGCTCCCGCTTCCAACAATAACCGCACAACTTCAATCGAATTAAACTGGGCGGCCAACATCAAGGCGCTCTCCCCTGATCGCCCCTGCACATTCACATCCATTCCATAATCCAACAGCGTCTGGATCATTGCCGTATTGTCGCGGTTCCACCTAGCCGCCTGTTTCAATAAATCATATCCCGAAAAAGCAAGCGTCCTGACGCTTTGCCCTGCGGACACAATCGCCTTCAATACCTCTGGATTCCCTGAGTAACTGGCGGCCAGCATCAAGGCATTTCGCCCGTCGCTGCCCGAAACACTCAGATCCACGCCCGCCTGGATCAGTATTTTCATCACCGCTTCATCAGGATGATAGCGGGCTGCCAGCATGGCCGCCGTCTGGCGATACCCGGGCATGACCGCATCCTTGTCCGCCCCCGCTTCCAACAACGCACGGATTACATCGGGATGCCCGCGATAGCGGCAGGCAATCATCAGCGGTGTATAGTTGCCGTTGGACAGACTGTTGACCGACAGCCCCCGCTCCACAAGGTATTTCACCAACTGGGGATCGGAACTGAACTGAGCAACATGAATCAATGAATTCCACCCGTTATTACTCTCCGCAAGCACATCCGCTCCTCGCTCCAACAAAAACGCAATCACTTCCTTGTTGTCGGAACGAATGGCCGTGATCAACGGCGTTCGGTTGTGTACCGCACGCATGTTAATATCCGCTCCAGCATCCAGATAAGCCCGCAGGCTCTTCAGGTCCCCGCGCTCCGCCGCTATATGGATACCAGGCCAGCCATCCCTGTTTTTCGCCGCCGCTTCATGCAGCAACACCTGTCGCTCCTCCTCCGACATCCCTCCGTCCCCCTTTGGCTGATCAGTCAAAACACTCGCCACACTGCAGAAACAAAGCAAACAACCAGAGAAAAGGAAGCAGAGGAATGTTTTCATGGGTATCAGGCAGATCATCAGTATGGGCTCCCCCCATATACAATTCAATGCCAATTACCACCACAGGGAGGAGGCGAGAGGGGAGGGTGGACCAAGTGGACAGAGTGGACGACATGGACGGAGTGGACACCTGAAAAGGCGCTTGCGAGGCGTGATTGAAGCTCACGCGGAGACGCGGAGAGCGCGGAGTATCTTTTGGTAGTGGGATTGTTTGGTTTGTAGGAGGGGCTTTATGCCCCGACCCAGAGCACACTCCTGTCGGGGCGTACCTCCTATAGGCCGCCTCACCCAAAACAATCATGCCTCGCGAGCGCCTTTTCAGGCGTCCACTCTGTCCATCTCGTCCACTATGTCCACACTCCCTCTCCCCTCCCCCTCCTCAATACGCAAACTGCGGATAGAGCTCCTTGTGTTGGGTAACACCGAGCTGGCCCTCGTGAGACCAGTAGATCTTATCGCCTGCGGTACGGCCAGGGATACCACTGGGCACGACTCCTGTGGCGTTGCTGCTGAACATGCCGCGCGGGTTTCCCGCGCTGACATACCAGCTCTTTTCCATAGAGGGCACGTTGCGCGAGTCATTGCGCGCGATCGTTTCCACATGACCGCTCATGAATACGAAGTTCAAGGCGTCGCCAAGTCCGTGTGAACGGCTCGGCGAAATGGCGCCCCAGCCACTGCCGGTTTCCCCAAAACTACCGTTGAGCGCCTGATTCGGGTGCGTGAAGCTCCACGAAAAGATATGCCAGCCATCCGCACGGATTTCCACCAGAAAGGGAAAACGGGCCGGGTCAAAGATATCCCTGGATGGGCCACCCGTAGCCACGTTCTTATCCCCTACGCGCACCGTGTTCAGGGGAAACTGG